>NZ_JAQMSY010000110.1:0-18618 GCF_028329095.1 Microcystis sp. CS-574 | reverse complement strand
GATGCGATCGCTTGTTCAAATCTGCCTAAATTACCTAACGCAATCCCTCGGTTGTACCAAGCTTCATGGAAATCGGGTTTAATTTCTAAAGCTCGATCGTAGGATGCGATCGCTTCTGCCAATCTGCCTAAATTAGCTAACGCAATCCCTCGGTTGTACCAAGCTTCATGGAAATCGGGTTTAATTTCTAAAGCTCGATCATAAGATGCGATCGCTTGTTCAAATCTGCCTAAATTACCTAACGCAATCCCTCGGTTGTACCAAGCTTCATGGAAATCGGGTTTAATTTCTAAAGCTCGATCGTAGGATGCGATCGCTTGTTCGTATTCTTTTCCCATTGCATGAATTAAGCCTTTTTCATTCCACAATTCATATGCTCTAATAGGATCGAGAGATGGGGAATCGCTTAAATAGGCCTTAATTTCGGCTAACTTTTCCTGTCGTTGTTGGGGAGTGAATTGCTTATAGGTATCGAGATCGCCGTCTAAATAAACCAGTCTTTCAATTTCTCTTTCCAATATGTCCTTATCCGTCGGAAATTCATAAACTCCCGAATACCAATCAAAAAAATCCGACGCACGACGAATAAAATACCGCAAGGCAAATTCCGGCAATAAGAATACTAAAGTAAAGGGAAATTGCCGCTCAAATCGCTCACGAGATAGGTTTAAATAGCCTAAAATCTTAGGAACTCCGGCCCAGGTTCCCCCATAAACCGGACTTTGACTCGACAAGAAATAGCCTTCACTTTCCGCTTCTTCGTAGCGCAGTAGTGCATTTTCTAAACCGCGCACAAAAAGAATGTTTAGATTGGTATAATTTGGTAGATCGACAATTTTCTCATACAAATTATCGGTTTCTGAATCAAGTTGCAGGACTTGAATATTTTTATTAGGTAAATCTTGACTGATTCCCCGAATAATCTCATCAGCTTGCACGGGAGAACAGCGAACAAAGAGTAAATTAAAGCCATTTTTTCGTCTCAGCGATCGCAGTAATGCTTGATAGGATTCTGCTGCTGTTAGGGGTTGCTCTTCTCGCAATCCTTCAAAATCCGATTCCTGAAAGTTAGTTAAGGGTTTTAATTTTTGGTTTGTCATTATTATATATAGCTGTATTCAGATTTATGAGGTACACTAATTTTCTCACCTGTTCCCTGTTTCCCGCTCCCCATTCATCATTCATAATTCATAATTTATCATTCATAATTCATCATTAAACTCCTTAATTTTGGTAATTAAAGGATGCACATCATACCAACTTTTTAACTCTGCATCTGCATCAAAATAAGCATATTGTAAAATACAACGATTGAATAATAATTTACGATGAGCTTCATCATTTTGAATTTCGTTGGTACGATATACCTTAGCTAGAATTTTCCACTGCTCGTGTTCTACTGTTCTCTGATAGACATCTCTAGCTTGAGTTATTGCTCTTTGAGCAGCTTTTGCGGTAATAGGTAAAGCATCCACATGATCTAAAGCGGTTTGCATTAATAAAATTAGGTTTCGTACATGACCTCCAGTCATTAAACATAATCGCTCCAGAACTTCTTGATTTTCAAAAATATCTGTTTCTAGCTTTTTCTTCGGTAAAAATTGCTGCGTTCTTTTCTCAATAATAGCCTTAATTTTTGCCATACCATCAGGATTAATAGTACGATCAAGATTGCGGATCATAATCATCGGTAAAACCATCGGGTCATTATCATAAATATCGCGTAGATCATTGGCCCGATTAGAATAGGCCATTGAAATAGGTATAGTATAAATCAAATGACAATTTAACCCCTTTAATTGATTAGCTCGATCTAAAAAAATCTCATCATGATTCGTTTTATGATCTCGCCGATATATCGGTACGATGCGATCTAAGTTATCAACAATTACCACTAATTTTGTTGAATCATCTAAGACAGTTTTGCTATTATCAATAAACTCATTTAGTGCTGTTAACAGCGTAACAGTATGAGGATTGATTTTATTTCTTATTTCTTGTCTTTGACTGGGAATTGCCCGAATCGCCGCAGACAATTTACCAAAATATTTAATCAAGTCTCCCGTTTCTAATTTGACATCTTCCACTTTAATCTCTGTTAAAGCTAAATCAATTAAATCCTGCCAACGGGATTTTATCCAGTTTTTTAAGGGGGTTGAATTAGCCTGTTTTAGTTGTTCTAATAAATGGCGCGTACAGGCAATGAGAATATCTGTATATTGAGCATCTTCTGGATCGATATCGTCTTCATCTGCGGCAAAATAAACAACAAAACAATTGTTTTGCTCTAGATATTTTTTCAGCCGCAATAATTCCGTTGATTTCCCCCCTCCTCGATGGCCTGTGTAGAGTTGATGGGTGTACTCTGTTGGCAGCGCACGAATAATTTTTCTGCCCAAATCTTGACAAACATCGGCATCTGCTCTCACTGCTTTTAGATCCACATAAAAGGGACTACCGGCAGGTAAAGGAACTGGTTTAAAGGCATTAGCAAGCCTAGCGATCAATTGTTCAGACATAGGCGACTATAGCTTAATTGATGTCATTATTATAACAATACTTATTGACAAGATGTTATACCGAATCCGCTTTTAATATTACGACTAACTCTCGATCGAACTTCAAAAACCCAGTTATGGATTTTTTCCCCACTTTCCTAGGGTTGATTCATGAATCAACCCTACCCTTAATCCCTCCCTTGATAAGGGGAGTGCCGATCCCCTCTTAATCCCCCCTTGATAAGGGGAGTGCCGATCCCCCCTTAATCCCCCCTTGATAAGGTGGGAAATATGATAATTTTTAACACCTACCTAGTTAGAATAATCGACTAAACCTAATAAATCCCGATTAATCGGACAAAATAGGGCAATTTGCCCATTCATGGGCCAGAGGAGAGAAAAATTGTCAGACCATCGGGAAAAAGTGACAGGGGAAAAATTTTTCTAGACTGGAGTAGCCAAAAAATCCCAGTCCGGTTAAAATTGATTATCGATCGATTGTGTGAGGAGTCCGACCCCCATGACCAATAAACACACAGCAAGGCTGCTGGGTAGTTACCTGCAGCGCCTGCCTGCTCATAGCTGGCTCATCCTAGTTTTTTGGGCTTTGATTATCGCTCCAGTCCAAGCTGCTGTCGAATTACGCATTGCCATCAGTAAAGGTGTTAGCGCCGTCTCCGTGGGTAGTTCCACCGATGCTGTGGTGAAAGATGGGGCCGGGAGAGTCCTAGGAGAATTGACCGCCATGAATGCCCTCAATGCTAATCCCAGAGGAAAAGCGGTGGGTTTGGCCGATTGGCAGGCCAGTCAATTGATCATCGAACCGGAGAATGATGGTTACGTCTGGATTAACGATCGCTGGTATCGAGGACGAACAAGGATCATTCGGCAGGGTTCTGGGGTGACAGCCCTAAATTTAGTCGATTTAGAGGAATATCTCTATAGTGTCGTCGGTGCGGAGGCGATTCCCTCCTGGCCGCAAGAGGCCTTAAAAGCCCAATCCGTGGCGGCGCGTACCTATGCTCTCTACCAAATGAATACTTCTGGTAATCGCATCTACGATCTCGATACTACCACCCGCACCCAAGTTTATAAGGGTCTAGAAAGCGAGTTTACTAGCACCCACGAGGCAGTTAAGGCCACCGCCGGACAAATTATGAGTTTCAACGGCAAACCGATTCTAGCGGTGTTTCACTCCTCCTCCGGGGGTCATACGGAAAATGTCGAGGATGTTTGGAATTCCCCCTTACCCTACCTGCGCGGTGTCGTCGATTACGACCAAGTCGCCCCGGTATTCCAATGGTCAAAAAACTTTAGCGCCGGGGAATTAGGCCGTTTAATCGGTGGTGTCGGTCGCGTGCGATCGCTATCTCCCGAAAGAACCACTCCCCACGGACGAGTGATTAGAATGCGTATAGTGGGCGATCAAGGCTCTAAATTAATCTCTGATACCCAATTACGGCGATTCCTCGAGCTGCGTAGTACCCTATTCACGATTTCAGCTAATAACGGTACTTTTGCCATCAATGGTCGCGGTTTCGGTCATGGGATCGGTTTAAGTCAATGGGGTGCTTTTTCCCTCGCTGACCAAGGAGTGACCTATGACCGCATTCTCAGCCATTATTATCAAAATGCTCGTTTAACTGAAATGCCCAATTAAAAAGGCTGTCAGCCATTTCCAGTGAACTGATCACTGATCACTGATAACTGATTGTGAGATAATGTCTGATCTCACTTGTAATTTTTGACTTGCATGACCATCGTTACCGAAGCCTTAACCGAGTTGGAACCAGTCATAAAAACTACCTTTACCGTCGAGGAAATTCGCCAACTACTGCCCCATCGTTATCCCTTTGCCCTGGTCGATCGGATTATTGACTATGTACCAGGTAAAAAAGCCGTTGGCCTAAAAAATGTCACGATCAACGAGCCTTTTTTCCCCGGTCATATTCCCAGTCGTCCCTTGATGCCGGGGGTGTTAATTGTTGAATCCATGGCCCAAGTGGGGGGAGTGATTTTGACCCAATTACCCGGGATGAAAGGGAAATTTTTTGCCTTCGCTGGCATTGATAAAACCCGTTTTCGTCGTCCTGTGGTGCCGGGGGATCAATTAATCATGACGGTGGAATTATTATCCTTCAAGATGAATAAAATTGCTAAAATGCAAGGGGAAGCAAGAGTCGATGGGCAATTGGCCGCCCAGGGCGAAATGATGTTTTCCGTCTTTGATTGACCTATGAATTTTGATCGAGATCGTCTCCGACAAGAACTAAATTTATTTGCTATTCTAGGGGCTTTTATTACCAATATTTTCGCTAATATTTTTCCTCTCAAGGGCGAAAATATCGGGGCTATCTCGAATACAGTTTTTCAAGATGTCTTAATTGTTCCCGCCAATTATGCTTTTGCGATCTGGGGATTAATTTATCTGGGTTTAATTAGTCTGGGAATTTACCAAGCTTTGGCTTTTAATAAAACTGAACCGCGTTTGCGTCGGTTAGGCTACGAATTAGCCATCGCTAGTGCTTGTCAGATTCTCTGGGTAATTCTCTTTCAATTGCGTTTTTTTACCCTGTCTTTACTGGCAATGCTAGGCATTTTAATTCCTCTCATCCGGCTTTATCTTCGCTTAGAAATTAATCGCTTGATTGTCAATCGTAAACAGGGTTTATTAGTTAATGCTCCTATTAGTATTTATTTCGCTTGGATTAGCGTGGCCACGATTGTCAATGTCGCTTCGGTGCTAGATTGGATCGACTGGCAGCGATGGGGTCTAACTGACCAGATCTGGACGGTAATAATCCTAGTTATCGGGGCGATAATCGCGATTTTAGTCGGTTTAAAAAGAAAAGATCGGGCTTTTATCGGGGTGTTTATCTGGGCTTTTTTGGCGATCGCTGTTAAACAGATTTCTCTGCCTCTAATTGCGATAACAGCGATTATATTAGCGATTATCCTAACTTTTTTGGTTTTTCGTGGCAATTTTCGCCCTCTGAGTCGTTAAGATGCCGGATTACAGCGAATTTCGACGATAAAGCCATCGGGATCGTAGAAGTAAACCCCTCTCCCAGTCGGCCGGGTTACGGGTCCACTAGCAATGGTAATTCCCTGACTTTGTAGCACTTCTAGGACAAAATCGAAGCATTCCGGGGCAATATCGAAGGCTAAATGATTGGCACGGGTAAAAGCGATTTCGGGATTGTCGTCGGGAGGGTTTAAATCTGGTTCCCAAAATAGGTCAATTACTGTACCATCGGGGGTGATAAAATTGGCCACTTTTCCCTGGGCAACTAATTCTTTTAAGGTACTGGGAATTTTTTCCCCCACTAATTCCTCTAATCCTAATATTTCCCCATAAAAATGACGAGAGGCATCCATATCTTTGACGTTGAAAGCGATATGATGGACTTTTCGTAGTTGACCGATTTTGAGTTTTTTTGCGGTTACGGAAGGGCTAATAGTCATTTTAGTTATCATTTATCAGTAAAGGATTGGGGGATTTTTCAGTGAACAGTAATCAGTAATCAGTGAAAAGACAGCACTATTAATGTCATTTAATACTCCTCATTTAATACCGTTAACTGATAACTGATAACTGATAACTGATTGGCGACTTAAGAGTTAATTTTTTGCAATAATTGTCGAATGGATTCTGCATCTTGAGCGTTGGGTAGGAGAGCGAGATAGAAGCCTAAATCCTGTTGCGCTTGGCTGAGTTGTCCAATTTGATAGTAAACTAAACCTCGATCGCGCAGCTCTAGGGGATGATTAGGAATGAGCAAAAGTAGTAGATCTATTGTCCGAATTGTCTGAGACCATTGTTGACGATTCAGGTAAATATATTTTAAATTAGTCAACAAACGTAATAAAATTTGCTGATTGGTAGCAATATTGAGAAAATGTTCTTCTAATTTAACTGACTGTTGATAAATTTGACTTAATCTTTCTTGACAGTCCTGTTTAAATAGGATTTCACCACCGTGAAAGGGATCGACAAAGATTTCTACTTCCTCGAAATCGGGACGGATAATAAAATGCCCTGGCATACCAATTCCTACCATGGGAAAATCTATCTGTTTGGCAATCTCTAAATAGATAATCGAGAGAGTGAGTGGGATACCAGTGCGGCGATCAATTACGTCATTTAAGTAGCTATTGCGGGGGTCATAGTATTCTTGGGTATTACCGGTAAATTGTAAATCTTCAAACAAATATTGATTGATAACCTTGACTATTTTTAAAGGATATAATCTATCGGGTAGGCGTTTTTTTACCTCGTCAGCCATTAAGTTTATCCTATTTAAATAGTGATCAATCTTGAGACGGGGATATTCAAAATTGGCTATTTGTAGAGCTGCCCGAGCTAGATTTATCTCATGATCAGGATGTTGAATTGTTTCGATGAAGGCCTGGTATAAGAGTTCAAGGGTCATTAGAAAAGGGTATTAATCAGATTATCAACTATTTTAACCGATCCTTCTGGTTTTATCGCTTCTCTTTTCTGATCACTATTAAAGATTCAGCGCTTTAGATGAGCTTTCCCCGGAGGAGTAACGAGAAATCTTGTCAAGGTCTAGATTAACCACCGCTTTTTCTAAAGGGATCGTGCGACAATTTTTAGATTGATCCTGCACTTGATAAACTAATTGATTTGTCCAATCTAAAGCAGTTAACCAACCACTTTGGGGATGATAAACCCCAGTTTCAATGTCTAGCCAACCGCTGCCGCGAGCTAGTTGTCCCGGTTTGACATCAGGAAAGGTAAAGGTTAAAGTATGACCTGTGATAATTAGTTTATCCTTGAAATAGGGTTGGGTCATGGTATGAAATTCGTTTCTAATCCAACAAAACTCCTCGTTTGTTTGCTGTTCAAGGGGATATTCTGGGTGTACTCCCGCATGAACTAACCAAATATCTCCTAGGTCTAAATAAGCGGGTAGGGATTGGAACCAATTGATATGCTCGGCGGGTATATTGTTATTATAACTTAGTAGTGTCGCCGCCCCGCCACTCTCGATCCAACCGTTTAACCATCTTTCAGAAACTTCTTTTCCTGCTAAAGCTTTTAAGAGCATATATTCATGATTTCCTAGGAGACACTGGTAGTTATTTTTGATGACAAAATCCACCACTTCTAAGCTCTGCTCTCCTCGATCAATTAAATCCCCCAGAAAATAAACCTCATCCTCACTATCAGGAGCAACTCGGTTTAATAGTCGCAAAAGTGCCTGAAAATTGCCATGCACATCTCCGATAATAATACGACGCGGTTCTTGAGTTTGTTTCCCTATGTTTCTAAAAAACATACACCCCTCCCTAATCCCTGAGATTGCTACTCTTTTATTGCTAAAAAAGTAGTTTTTATATAGTCTTAATTTTATTATAGGACAAGCCTTTCCCTTTGACAGTCACTCCCTCCTAAGAACCGCCAGAGAAAGGCTGTAATTATTTTGTAAAGTATTTTTACAATCTCTGGACAGAGAGCGGTCGGGTTATGGTACTATTTTTTTATGATCAGTTTTTATATAATTGGACATGAGCACTCATAGCTAAACGCAAAGATTCCCATTATATAAAAAAGTATCTCAAAAAAATGCTCCCTTGTCAAGCATCATCAAAAAAAAAGTTTTTTTTGAGATTATAATAAAAAAAAATTAGTTTTCTGCTGCTATGATAACCCTAATTAACGCTAGAATTCCCGCCCATCAGGATCGACAACAAATAGAGATAAATGCTGCGGGAAAGATCGAGAGAATCACGGAGATGGGGGGAAGGAAAAAAGGGGAAAAGATTATCGATATGGAAGGGGATTGGCTATCCTTAGGAGGAGTAGATTTACAGATCAACGGAGGATTAGGATTAGCATTTCCTGACTTAGAAATAACAGATCTAGAAAAATTAGATAATATTAGCGATTATCTGGGGAATCAAGGAATTGATGGTTATCTTCCCACCCTAGTCACCACGTCCGTGGAGAAATTTCAAAAATCCCTCTCAGTAATTGCCAAATATATCGAAAAACAGCAACAGGAAAATCGAGCGAGCGCCCAGGTTTTAGGAGTACATTTAGAGGGACCATTTTTAAACTATGAAAAAAGGGGAGCGCATCCGGGACAATATCTTTTAAACCCAAGTATAGAAACAGTAGATAAAATTTTTGGGAACTACTTATCGATTGTAAAAATTATCACTCTAGCACCAGAATTAGATAGTAGCGGTACGGTGATTAAATACCTAAGCGATCGAGGAATTACCGTCAGTTTAGGACATTCGCAAGCGAGTCAAGAAATAGCCAAAAAAGTCTTTTTCCAAGGGGCAAAAATGGTTACTCATGCCTTTAATGCCATGCCTCCTTTACATCATCGTCAACCAGGTTTATTAGGGGAAGCAATTATCAATCGCGAGGTATATTGTGGGTTAATTGCCGATGGTCAACACATCCATCCAACCATGATAGAATTATTACTAAAAGCCAGTAATTATCATCAAGGAATTTTCTTAGTTAGTGATGCTTTAGCGCCGATTGGTTTAGGGGATGGTGTCTATCCTTGGGACGAGAGAGAAATTGAAGTCAAACAGGGAACAGCAAGACTTTTTGACGGTACTTTAGCGGGAACAACCTTACCCTTATTACAAGGAGTAGCCAATTTAGTTAACTGGGGAATATGTGATTTAGAAACGGCGATTCTTCTAGGCACAGAATCCCCCAGAAAAGCGATCGGATTAGCGGGTTTATCAGTGGGACAACCTGCCAACTTTTTGCGCTGGCAATCGGCATCAAATTGGGAAAGATTGGATTTCCGTCAGCATTTTGGACTCTAACTGTTGAATGAGGGTATCAAGATCGACTTCGAGGCGATTAAAACATTCAGGGGGGGAAAGATCGGGTTGAAAATAAATCAATTTTACCTGACCATCACCGATAGCGACTATAGCCACTTCTTCCCTGGGATTATAGCGATAAATAATCCCAAGCATCTCTTGAATTTTACAATTAACCTTGCGATTTAATTTCTCTAGGGACTCCCTAGAACAACAGACAAAATGAGGCTGAGGTTTAAGATCGATGCCTAGGGTTTCTTGAGCATCTTCTCCCCATTCCGAGAGTAAACCCCACATTAAACCGGCTAATTCCTGTTGATTTTCTTGCACAAATTGATCTAATTGATAGCGCCATTGATTAGCGGGATCATCGGGTATTGCTTGTTCAAATCTCATCATTAGCCTCTTTTCAGTTATCAGTTATCAGTTATCAGTTATCAGTTATCAGTCATCAGTTATCAGTCATCAGTTATCAGTTATCAGTCCTTAATAAGAGGGGTGCCGATCCCCCCTGCCCCCTTGATAAGGGGGGTGCCGATAGGCGGGGGGATCCCCCTTAATAAGGGGGGAAAGCTGAGAATTTTTAACACCTACCTACTTATAGACAACTTTTCCTCTAGATAGGGATTGAATAGGGATAGAACTATTCACCTTTTCAGTTAACGACGGTACTCATCACCGCAATCACCGATTAACTGCAATAAATCCTGGGATTTTTGCAAGACATGATCAATTTTTTGATAGTCTTGGGGAGATAATTGAAAATCGAAAATACGGGCATTTTCTGCGATATGTTCAGCAACACCCAAACGCACCCCGATAATTGCTCCAGCTACGGCTTTTTGTTCAAGAACGTAACGCACTGCCACATTAGGAATGGTGACATGATAGGAATCAGCGATCGCTTTAAGAACAGTTAATAATTCTTGGAATAATTGCCAGTTTCCCCAAGCATCGATCATGTTTTTATATTTCCGTAAACTAGCGGTATTGAGACTCATGGCATTGGGTTCAGGATGACCGAGATATTTAGCTCCTAATAAGCCTCCTGCTAGAGTACCATAGGCCAGGAGATAGATGTTATGTTCTTGGCAAAACTGCGCCATTTTGACGAGGGGACGGCGATCAATCAGGGAAAACTGGACTTGATTGGAGACTATTGTAATCCCGGCGCTGAGAATAATTTTTAAATGTTCCGTGTCGAAATTAGTCAAGGCTAGGTGTTTAATTTTGCCTTCCTGTTGTAATTCCCCTAAAAAATATAAGGCATCTAGATAATTTTTATCGCGATAATCCCACCAGTGAAACTGCAATAAATCGAGACTATCCACATCCATGCGACGCAGGGAAATAGCGATATTTTTTGCGACTATTTCCTTAGTCATTTTACCCGGACGGGGAACCCATTTAGTGAAAGCTTGCAGATTATTTAAAGCATCAATACCCCTTTGAGCGACTAATTGACGACGAAATTCACCGATAAAATCTTCAGCCGGACCGTAATGATCGGCCAGATCCCAAGTGGTGAAACCGGCATCTAGATAGGAGAACATACTAGGGATCGCTTTTTGGGGTGCGATCGAACCATGGGTGCCTGAAACTTGCCACATTCCGTTCAAAATACGACAAATTTCCAGATCGGGGGTAAACTGTAAGCGACGAGATTCGGACATGGGGACTTTTCAGTTATCAGTAAACAGTAAACAGTAATCAGTGAAAAGACAGCAGAAAACTGCCATTGAATACTGCTCACTTAATATTCTATTCTCCTACTGACCACTAATCACCGATTACTGATTCAAGACAGATCGATCGTCCCTGTCTGGAAAAACGCAGTCAAGGGGAAGACTTTCGGAAAAATCTCCCCCTGTTTAGGTTTTTGCTGCTCAATTTTTGCCCGGTTAATATTCCACTTCCAATCGCGCTGCGGTGACAGCATCAAAAGCGAAAGCGAGAACTATAGGCATAGGACAAGCGAGGATGACACAGAGAATTAAAGCTGTCACAGTCAATCCAATCGCCATTCCTAACCAAAGTTTTTCGGCAGGGGATAGACCTTTTTGACGCTTAATATTTTGTAACACTTTGGTGGGAATTGGTTCTGGCATGACGGCATTGGGAGGGAATGCCCAATAATTACTGTAGCGTTCGAGAAATAGCTCTGTCCAGCCGTTTTCTTGACACCATTCTTGAATCCATGGTTCGTGAAAGTGTTTCATTGCTTCCCTGTTGACTTTTTCTGGTGATTACTTTAAACATCTCTTGATGCGAACTTCATCCTAGCAAAGCTATCTTAAGGGTCGATCGGATTCAATAAAACTTAATATATGAGTAGTCGGTGGGTAAAATGTATTCTAAGATACAGTGCCAGCGAACGACCAGAACGAACCACAAAGACACAAAGGACACAAAGATCGATCGCTCCTATATAAGTTAAACCGATCACACAAAAGGAAATAATTGTTAAAAAATTTCGGTTCTTGATTCGGTACAGATTGCCTGTAATTTTTGGTCCCAAGTATCGAGGGGAAGGGTATCGAGATAGGCAAAGTCAAAGACAATCCCAATCGAGGGGATAGCTTGCCATTCGGGGGAATGTAGGAGACGATCAAAATAACCTCCCCCGTAACCTAAGCGATAACCTTGGCGATCGCAAGCGACGGCGGGAATTAACAGTAAGTCCACTTCGGTCGGTAAAATGAGAGGAGCGATCGCTGTTGGTTCATAGATGCCATAACGATTTAATTCTAGGGGATCGTCGGCAGTCCAACAGTGCCAAGTCAGGCTATCTCCGTCACAACGGGGAAAACCCCAGCGATGGTGTTGACAAAATAAGGAACTTAAATCCGGCTCTTGACGATAACTGAAGTAAGCGAGAATGGTTTTAGCGTGTTGAAAGAGGGGTAAAGATTGTAAATTTTTGCAAAGTTGCTGACTATTTTCTTGCCAAATATGCTTAGGAAGCGATCGTCTTTGGGCAATTAGTTGTTTGCGTAATTGGGCTTTTTTGGTAGCAGAATCCATAAAATAAAGATAAATAGGAGAGTAAGTAGCTGGTTATAATTAAATTGAAGATGGATCCCCCCTTAATCCCCCCTTAATAAGGGGGGTGTCGATCCCCCCTTAATCCCCCCTTAATAAGGGGGGCATCGGACAGTTTTTAACACCTAACTACTTAGTAAGAACGATGCTAAATCTATTTAACTCGCTTTTTGGGCGTTATAACGAGAATATCAAGGCCAATGTGGAAATTTACACGTGGGCAACTTGTCCCTACTGTATTCGTGCTAAATGGTTGCTGGGTTGGAAAGGGGTAAAATACACCGAATACAAGATTGATGGGGATGAAAGCGCTCGTCAAGCCATGGCGGAACGGTCTAACGGTAAACGCAGTGTACCACAGATTTTTATCAATAATGAACATATCGGTGGTTGTGATGATTTGTATGCTTTGGATGGTCAGAAAAAATTAGATAATTTATTGGCTAAATGTGGGACTATCTAAAGTCTATTGACGAAAAAGCCTATGAGAAACATCGGCAATGGATGCAGTTAGCTTTAAATTTAGCGGCAACTGCGGGGGACAGGGGTGATGTACCTGTGGGAGCGGTTATCGTGGATAAACAGAGCAATTTAATCGCTCAAGGGGCTAATTGCAAGGAAAAACACCATGATCCCACCGCTCACGCTGAAATTCTGGCGATTCGTGCCGCTAGTCAAGTGTTAGGCAATTGGCACTTAAATGATTGTACCCTCTACGTCACCCTCGAACCCTGTCCCATGTGTGCTGGAGCAATCATTCAGGCTAGATTAGGATTATTAGTGTACGGTGCTGACGATCCCAAAACAGGAGTTATCCGCACTGTGGCTAATTTTATGGATAGTCCTTTTTCTAACCATCGTTTACTGGTAATCGCGGGAATTTTAGCCAAGGAATCCGGGGAATTATTACAAACATGGTTTGAGAAAAAAAGAAATGTTTAAAGGAGTCAGGGAGATAGGAGTCAGGAGTCAGGAGTCAGGAGTCAATCCTACTGTTAAAAGCGGATTGGGTAAGCTGTTGTGCATCTGAATTTGATATTCGTTTTACCTTGTCTCAACTAGAACTTGAATGCGGACTAGCTGATCACCGATCGTAATATGAGAACAGGAAATCGTTAATCTTCCCTCTGTGCTGATGATTGCCGCTTGTCCCTCGTAGGTGATAGTTATCGCATTACTGATCTGGAGTTACTCTGATTTTACCAATAAGGTAGTTGATATGTACGAGAAACAGGATCTACCTGCATTTGACAAAAGATTGCTACTTCTCCCTCCCAATTCATGTATCGAGAGCCAGGCGTTTCTAGAATTAACTCCGTATCTTTAGGATTGCGATAGAATTGGATATTAGGAGTTTCCTTGTCAAATTCATTTTGATAAAACAAAGATGGCAAATTACTTATTTTCTCTGCGATTGACTCTAGATCATATTGACAACTTGTATGTCGAATCGAACCTGGATACGGCAAGTCTATTGTCTCGACGTGATGTACGGTTTTTACGATAGCGTTCTTTAAATGACGACCGATTCGATATAAATTGGCAAAATGATAACGCAAATCACGGTTTAAAGAAATAGCCGATTTTCCATTAGGATGAATTTCGATATCGGGTCCGATATTGCCATTAGGATGAACTCCTTCCAAGAAATATCCTACGATACGAGCATCTCTGGGAAAAATTTGAATTTTTTTCCTGATCGGCTTTGTGACTATTCTGCGATCCCGTGAGTAAATTACGATAGAACGTAATTGACCGCCATTATGCTTGATTTTATTAACAATAGGGGACAATAAGTTTTTATAATCTTTAATATTATTTTCAAAGTCTTTTTTTGCAGGATTTTTAGCCTTATCTAGCCACTTATCATTATATTTGACTTGATTGGAACTATCATAAGGATGGAGAACCTTAAGAATACGGTAGCAATCATCAATATGAGCCATTAAAGCCTCTAGTAATTCTTTTTGTAAGATAGGCAGTTTCGCTAATGAATAATCGAGACGACCTTCAGCATCAAATAAAGCATGATTTATTCGCTCTATTTCATCTAAAATTTCAGCCAATGCTTTCATAACTCTCTGTATTGATAGATCGTAAATAGAAAGTGGATGACGTTCAATATGGGCTTTATGATAATCGATATTTTCTGGAAGAGATTTTAAATAATTGAAGGCTTCAGGATACAAGTTTCCATCTCTATAGGTTTTACGTTCAATTTTCATTGATATGTAAGCAAGTCAGTTGTGTTATCTATGTATTATAGACCCAAGGAAACCCCACAAAAAGCCATGAGAAGCGATCGCCTATTCAGACGGATTTAGGTGTTGGATGTTGGGTTTCCCTTTCCCCTAAAATTGAGAGGTTTTCTTTAACCTATTGATTCGCTCAACCCAACCGACGGACTCTCTTGTAGGTTGGGTTGACGTAAGGAAACCCAACAAAAAAATAAGAGTATCGAAATAGCGATCGCTTTTTTTAAATCCTACAGTAATCATAGCAATTATTGTCGGTCAAACTTCTCTTTTCTCCTGGTTTAAATCGTCAATTAATTACCTTACTCCTCTTCTCTACTCATTAAAGTAGCGACTAAGAAATTCTTGAGGAGTAATGATGGGGATATTTTCAAAGTCATGTAATGCTAGTAAATCTAAATCTCCTGTAATAATAACTTCTGCTTGAATAACTATAGCGCTCGCTAAAATAACAGCATCATCTGGATCTCTAAGTTGAGGAACTTCTAGTAGTCTGTCAACACAAGGTTGTATAAGTTCTTAAACGATAGTCATCAGGTATGCTGTTGTATATCCACAATATTGTTTTCGAGATTGGAGTTTGGGTCGTTCTAATGTATCTTCTATATCAGCTAAGATCTTTTGGGAGGCAAAGATTGTAATTCTTTGATTTTTAGCTAATTTAAAGATTTTACCCGGAACTCCTCCCCACAACAATCCTGAAATCCAAACATTGACATCTAGAACAACTTTCATGAGTTGGTGCGTCTAATTTGGCGAGCTTCTTTAATCATCTGGCTAATCTCAGCCGGAGTCGGTTGATTGGCATCTGGTTCCATTGCTTCTAGTCGCTCAAAGAATTGCTCTAGATTGACTTTATCTTGATGAACTTTTTTGAGAATGATGGAGTCTTCCGTCAGGGAAATCATGTATTTATCTCCTGGGTTGAGGCGGGTTTTAACTTCAGGAGGAAGTTCGATGTTTCCTTCTCGATTGATTTCTATGAGTAGCTCTTTGGTCATCGGCTTCAAAATCAACTTTATTAGCTTTAGCTGTTAAACAGACTTTATAAATAATCTGATCAAGTTAATTATATATATTTTAGCGAATTTTTCAAGCTACGGCCTGCTACCTTGGAATCTAATCCTGGAATTGATGGCGCTCGGCGATTCGCATCTGGACAGGTAATGTTTCTCCCTCTACATTTATACTACCCCAGGAGAGTCCTTCCACAGAATCAATACTAATGGCGGCTTGACAACCACCCCCTGAACGGTTAGCATTAGTAGGTATGTACGAATTGAGGTTAGGATAAAATCTCAATAAAAATCACGGAAATACAAGCCTCCGATGGTGTAAAAATTTATATTCAGTTCGAGAATATAGAAGAAAGAACAAAAATTTTTCAAACAGGAGTTACTAATATTGTCAATGACTATGTACAATTATTATTAAATTCGATTAAACAAGGAGTTTCCTAAGTAAGTCCACCCAGTCAGGTTACTTGAGGATTTGAGTTACAAGTTGGGGGTAAAACGGGGATTTATTTAGTGACAAAAGGTTCAACACAAGCTAATATTAAAGTTGCTATTGAATGGGAATTTAACCAAGATAAGGGAGGTTAGTATGCAAGTTCAAGTCGAAAAACGGTATTATACACCCGAAGAATATTGTCAGCTAGAAGAAACAGCAGAATACAAAAATGAATATCTAGATGGAGAAATTATTCCTATGACGGGAGCAACTACTAATCATAATCTGATTGCTGGTAATTTTTATAAAAATTTTCCGACTAAGATTAACAATGAAGATTATTGGACTTTCATGAGTGATGTCCGGTTATGGATGCCGACATATCGCTTTTATACTTATCCTGATGTAATGGTGATTAAAGGCAAACCATTATATGAAGGAAAAGGCACAAATACTGTAACTAATGCGTTAATCATTGTCGAGGTTTTATCAAAATCAACTAGAGATTATGACCGCACTGATAAGTTTAAATTTTATCGCTCAATTCCTGACTTTAAGGAATATATTTTGATTGATCAATATCGTTATTATGTAGAACAATTTTATAAACAAGATAATGGAGAATGGTTATTTAAAGTTTATGAATCAGACAAGGATACTTTAAGGTTTTATTCTGTAGATTTCCAAATCTCACTGATGGATATTTATCAACGAATTGATTTTAATTTAATTGAAGAATAATGATTAAATCTAATCTCAATTATCTACCAAAATCAGTTGATATTGCGATTCTCAAGATCAAGAAGGAAACCCAACAAAAAAATAAGAGGATTGAAATAGCGATCGCCCTTTTTAAAATCCTACAGTAATCATTTTTCCATAGCTCCTTTGCTTCCTTGTAGCCTTGTTTGATTTGCACTGTGAATTTATCTGTCACCAGTAAGACTTTTGATAATCTTTTTAGCCAATCGCTCATTAATTTCTCGATGTCTGGGAATTGGTTCTGTTTTTCCAGTATCTCGATTATGGTAAATATCGTGTTTCCCTCCACGTCTAATCAAATAGCAGCCAGCTTGCTCTAATTGTGCAATTAAATCATGTCTTTTCATGCGAGTTCAAACTCTGCAACTCTCTTGATTCCGGGGATTTCTTCCCTAGTAAATGTTTTGTAGAGATCGACCAAGTTTTCGATTAATTCTTCTAAGTCAACACCCTGGGTCCAATGATCTGGGAATTCATTCAAATAGCCCAAGAACATCCCATCTGATTCTTTCCAATATGTATATGGAATCCTCATGGTGAAATCCTCATTCTGCGTTGCTAACGATATTAAGTTGACCCCTATTATAACGGAATTGCTCCCAAGCCACGATCAGCTTTATTATCAGGGTTGGCAGCGAGATTGCCGCCTTAGACTTCGTTAATGCAGCTGGCAAAATTTGCGATCGCCGATTCCGACAGATTGAGGTGTTGGCTGTTGGGTTTCCCTTTCCCCTAAAATTGAGAGGTTTTCTTTAACCTATTGATTTGCTCAACCCAAGAAAAAGGACTAGACCGCGCCCAATTCCCGTAGGATTTCCATAACCTTTTCATAGACCGCCGCGTTTCCTTGCCGGCGGTACAGTTCGGCGGCTTGTCGGAAATCTCCGATCGCTTTTTCCGTTTCTTGTCGAGAGTAATAAAGAATCCCCCGAAAGCCGTAAGCCAGGGCCAATTGCGGATTAATCTCGATCGCTTTGTTGTAATCGGACAGAGCGAGATCAGGTTCTTGCTGTTGGTGGTAATAAAGAATACCCCGATTGAGGTAAGCCATTGCGTCTCGGGGATTAATGTTGATCGCTTTGTTGTAATCAGACAGGGCGAGGTCGGGTTTCTGCTGTTGGTAATAAAGAATCCCCCGATTGACGTAAGCCTCGGCATCTCGGGGATTAAGCTCGATCGCTTTGTTGTAATCAGACAGGGCGAGGTCGGGTTTCCCCTGTCCGGCGTAAATAACCCCCCGATTGTAGTAAGCGTCGGCATCTCGGGGATTAATATTGATCGCCTGATTGTAATCGAACAGGGCGAGGTTGAGTTTCCCCTGTTCGTGGTAAAGATTCCCGCGATTGAGGTAAGCGATTGCGTCTCGGGGATTAATCTCGATCGCCTGATTGAAATCGGACAGGGCGAGGTCGGGTTTCCCCTGTTCGTGGTAAAGATTCCCGCGATTGAGGTAAGCCAGGGCGTATAGGGGATTAATGTTGATCGCCTGATTGTAATCGAACAGGGCGAGGTCGGGTTTCCCCTGTTCGTGGTAAAGAAACCCCCGATTGTTATAAGCCTCGGCGTATTGAGGATTAATCTCGATCGCCCGATCAAAATCGGATAAGGCGAGGTCGGTTTTCCCCTGTTCTTTGTAGAGATTCCCCCGATTGTTGTAAGCCATTGCGTACTGGGGATTAATGTTGAGCGCCTGATTGAAATCGGACAGGGCGAGGTCGGGTTTCCCCTGTTCGTGGTAAAGATTCCCGCGATTGTTGTAAGCCATTGCGTACTGGGGATTAATGTTG
>NZ_JAQMSY010000109.1:0-32982 GCF_028329095.1 Microcystis sp. CS-574 | reverse complement strand
TGCCAGGTTCCAACTATCATTAACAACAGTAGATATCTGGCTCGTCCCAGTTCATTTTCTAACACTTTCTGGTATAGTTCACTTATCATTTTCGTTATTTAGGTCATATATGGTAAATATGACTTATCTTTTTTTGGAGTCCGTATCTGTATTCCGTGCTACATAAGCTTTTCAGCTTGCTTGTCCCCCTGTCAGCTAAGAGGGTTTTGCCAACTCCGGGTACATCTTCCAGGAGAGCGTGGCCACCACTGAGTAAGGCCACCAGCACAATGCGAATCGATTCGGCCGACGATGCTCTGGCTCAAATTTTCCATCAAAATATCAATAGCGTCTCTCATAACACAAATGGGGTATTTTGTCAAGAAGATTGATGTTAATTTTTTTGATCTTAACGATTCTTTTCCCAATTTGCCCACACTAGCGAGGAAAGTTGACAGACAATGGCGGGAAATTTTCTTTTAGGGAGCTAATCAGGGTTAGGGTGGCGAGCAGGGAGAAAATTAGTTAAGAATTGTTGCCAGTGGGCGAAATTAAGATTTTCAGTCGGTTCAGTCTGATAAAATCGAGAGGAATTTCTCTTAATCGATGAAGATGAAAGCCAGTTCGCTCGTTTTTAGTCTTGTTTTAGGCATCGCAGCCAGTACATTAACCAATAGTTTGCCCGAAAATTTGACTTTCAATTCTCGGAAAATATTGGCTCAAGATCAGGCTCCTTCCTGTCCTCTTCCTCCAGATATTGCCATCACTTTTCGCAATAGTGAATGTCAGGCAGTTACCCTAGAAAAACCCCAGACTTTTTTCCGTTATTATAGTGACGAAAATTACAAAAAAGGTCGTTTTCTGACCACGGATCAATATACCACCAATGTGGAAGTGATCAGGAATTTAGCCCTCGATCAAAAGTGGAATCCTCCCAATCAAGCGACCAAAGTAATATCGGTGACTTTACCTGCGGGAACAACGGTTTATCAAGGAATTGTCGCCCCCCAGAATCCTGCTGATTGTTATCCCGGTGGTGGTCAGCAAACTTTTATTAAAGACTCGCGAGATGCCAATATACAATGGGGAGAGGGGCGAGCAATAACGGTTACATCTCTTTCCTGTCGCTAGAATATTATGGAAACGAACATGAGGGAATTAATTCAATCAATTGACCAAGCTATTACCGTGGCCGAACAGATGCGAGAAACAGAAAGATCGACTCGGATTGAGGGTTTAATTTCTGTCCTAAAAACCATCAAAAGTCAGGCTTTAGCTGGTCAATTACCACCGTCTCAAGGCATTGTTACCCTAGGATTAGCGCGAGAAGTAGCTGATTGGATCGATCCCCTCGATTCTCCTTTATTGAAAGCGGTGGGTAAAGTAGAAAGAGAATATCAAAAATATTAGAAGTTGTCGGTTACAGAAGTTAAAATTAACCGAGAGCGATCGCAGTCTATCTCGATCTGATTTTTTAATCGATCGAGAGAATTAAATTTCTGTTCTGGTCGCAGGAATTGCACTAAATCCATCGTTAAAATCCGATCATATACATTGCCCGACCAATCCAATAAATGGATTTCCACACTGATAGTTTTTCCCTCGATTGTGGGACGATAACCGATATTCATAACTGCTGGTAAGCGAGAACCATCGAGATGCACCCAACCGCAATAAACCCCCAGTCGCGGCAATAATTTATCGGGAGGAACCTGTAGATTAGCGGTATGAAAACCTAATGTTCTGCCCAGTTGTTGCCCGATGACCACACGACCGGTTAAACTGTAGGGACGACCTAACATTTGTCCGGCCTGCTCAACGTTTCCTGCTGCCAAAGCTTGACGAATTAGGGAACTACTAATTCGACCCGTCCCACAGTTTTTTAAAGCAACAATCTCGACTTTAATGTTAAATTGAGAGGCGATCTTTAATAAATCTTCCGCTGTACCTTGACGACGATAACCGAAGCGGAAATCTTGACCAACACTGATCGATTTAGCCTGTAATTTTTCTACTAAAATCTGTTTGATAAAAGCCAAGGGAGTCAGGGAAGCTAATTGAGCAGAAAAAGGCAGTAAAACTAATTGTTTAACGCCTAAATTCTCTAAAACCTCCACCTTTTCCCCTAGAGGAGTTAATAACTGCCATTTTTCCCCCGTAAAAAATTCCCGCGGGTGGGGAGTAAAACTAACAACGGTGGGATAAGCGGGTTCATCCTGAAAAATTGGCTGTAGGACGGTTTGATGACCTAGGTGCAAACCATCAAAGTTACCAAGAGCGATCGCACTAGGGGCTAAAATACGGGTATTAGGGGAATCTACAATCCACACGCTGGCTTTAAGAACAGATACAAGAGAACAATTCAAGCGATTAATCTTGAGTGTAGCCTTTTGATTCTATATCAATCGGGCGATCAAGCTAAAAAAACACCCCCAATTACTTGGAGGCTTTTTCAAAGAAAAATAACTGTCATTAACCTTCGGCTAATTTCAGATCCCGCAGGGTGCTAATATCCACTTGAATCGATGGCCCCATGGAGGAAGAAACATAAACTGTACGCCAGTAACGACCTTTTGCCCCGGAAGGACGGTTTCTGTCCACCGTTTCCTGCAAAGCTTTCAAATTGACTAACAGATCCTCGGCGCTAAAAGAAGCTTTACCAAATTGAACGTGAACGATCCCGGTGCGATCGGCCCGGAATTCTAATTTACCCGCTTTAAACTCAGAGATCGCTCCCGTTAAATCCGTGGTTACGGTTCCCCCTTTCGGTGAAGGCATTAAACCCCGTGGACCGAGTTGACGACCTAATTTCGCCACTTTCGGCATCATATCGGGGGTGGCGATTAACACCTCGAAATCCATCATCCCCTTGGCGATTTCTTCGATTAATTCTTCTGAACCAACGATATCAGCCCCGGCGTTGTTCGCTTCCTGCACCTGTTCCCCGCGAGTAATCACCGCTACCCGCACCGTGCGTCCGGTTCCTTTGGGTAAACTTACCGTTGTCCGCAGTTGTTGGTCGGTATATTTAGGATCGATACCTAAACGAATATGAGCTTCGGCGGTTTCGTCGAATTTCGCCGTCGCTAATTCCTTTAATAATGTCAGTGCCTCTAATGGCTCGTAGGCTTTATTTTCTACCTTAGCCTGGGCATCTCGCAAACGTCGTGAAACTTTTTTTACCATCTGATTTGTTGCTCCTTGGGTAATAACGAAGCTTAACTTCTCCCCGTAATAAGATTTAATCTGAGATCTTGACACCCATATTTCTGGCCGTTCCTGCCACAATATTCATGGCCGCTTCGATGTCGTTAGCGTTAAGATCGGGCATTTTAGTCTGGGCGATTTCGCGTAATTGGTCGCGGGTAATGGTGGCGACAAATTTCTTGTTAGGTTCGTTGGAACCTCTTTCTACACCGGCCGCTTTACGGATGAGAACGGAAGCGGGGGGAGTTTTGAGGACAAAGGTAAAACTCCGATCCTCAAAAACGGAAATTTCCACAGGGATGATCATCCCAGCCTGATCGGCGGTTTTAGCGTTGTAATCTTTACAAAACGCCATAATATTCACCCCGTGTTGACCTAAAGCAGGACCGACCGGAGGAGCAGGGTTAGCCTTACCAGCAGGTAAAGCTAGTTTAATAATTGCGACGACTTTTTTAGCCATGATTTAGTTTTGTTTTTCGACTTGATTAAATTCCAATTCGACCGGGGTATCCCGACCAAAAATGGAGAGCAAGGCCTTGAGTTTGCCGCGCTCGGGACTAACTTCGATCACTTCCCCTTCAAAGTCCTTAAATGGACCGGATAGAACCAAGATTTGATCGCCAACTTCCATATTGATTTTGACGACGGGTTCTTGAATCTGAGCTTGTTTGAAGATGCGATCGACTTCTGACATACTCAAGGGTAGCGGGGTGACGTGACCACGGCCGCGTCCGTAGTGGCGTTTTTGTTCGGCCCCGACAAAGTTGATCACATGGGGGGTGTTTTTGACCACCTGCCAAGCGTCATCATCCATGATCATTCTGATCAGGACATAACCGGGGAAGACTTTTTCCTCACCGTGTTGCCGTGAACCATCCTTGCGGACTTTGACGGTGGCCGCTTGGGGAATCTGAACTTGCAGAATGCGATCGGCCACATCGAGGGTGTGGATGCGCTGTTCCAAATTAGCTTTGACCCGTTTCTCACAACCGGAAGCCACCTGCACGGCATACCAACGGGGTTTTTTCGGTAGGCCGCTAAGATTGAGTTCTTCGGGAAACTGCTCTTCTTCTAGATTCATGGGAACACCTTCCCCGCACCCCAGGCAAAGAATTTATCGATTAGATAGATGAGAGTGGCTACTAAAGTCACCATTAACATCACCGCCGCCGATTCGCTCAAAAGTTGCTGACGGGAAGGCCAGACGACTTTGGCGAGTTCTTCTTTGGTTTCATTGACGAATTCCTTGACCTGAAAAGAGCTTCCCTCTTTCTTGTCGCTCGCGTCTTTTTCTAGGGTTTCTTTTTTGGCCACGATCGCTACTCCTTAAAATGATACTCAAGCTATCCTTAACTTATCATTTTCACCGGACAACCCACACTAACCCTCAGACATTTAGATCATGTCCTTTGCAATTATCGGCTTGGTGATTACCAAACGCGCCCTGGAGGACTTGAACCCCCGACATCAGGTTTTGGAGACCTGCGTTCTACCAACTGAACTAAGAGCGCCCATTCGCTAAACTATTGGGCTTTTTTAAGGCCTTTATTTATTATAGCGTAGTTGTTGGCGATTAAGCAACTTTCTTGGTTAGGCTGTCGCCGGAAATTTTTTAGAGGGGGCGATCGAAACGTTCTTGGACCCTGGTGGCTTTGCCAACCCGATCGCGCAGATAGTAGAGTTTCGCCCGACGTACTTTACCACGACGGATGATCTTGATACTGGCAACCCGGGGCGAGTGGAGCAGGAAAACTCTTTCTACTCCCACACCCTGGAAGACTTTGCGTACTGTAATCGTTTCGTTGATACCGCCATGGCGTTTGGCGATGACAATACCCTCGTAGGGCTGAATCCGCTCTTTATCTCCTTCAACGATTCGCACCCCTACCCGGATCGTGTCACCGACATGGATAATGGGCAGATCGCTCTTGAGATACTCGGCTTCGATTGATTTGATAATCTCTTCCGTTTTCATCGGCTTTCGTAAAACTGACAATTTACTATCATACCATATTTTTTTAAGTACAGCCTTTCTCGTCTAAATGAAATATGCTCTAAACGGGATTAAGGACTTGCGCTTTGATAATGTATCTTTTGGGCGAACGCAGTTCACCCCTACATTGTGGACAAAATCCGTTACTGTAGAAGTGCCAGGAACCTGCGCCCTCCGATCGCTCAAGTGTGCTGATCACCCTAAGTAGGGGGAAGTCCTTCGAGAGTCCCCGCAGCTAAGGGACTTACGCTTTGATAATATGCTATCTGGCTGGTCTGATTTTTCTACAGAGCGATTTTCTGGCTGGGATATTATTCCCAAGCAAGTCCCCCACGTCCAGCTTATAGTAGTAGCCAACAACCCCGACGAGCAAGCCATTTGCGCCCAATACCTGCGCCATAATCGCGTCAGATACTTTGCTTTGATCTAAAATTGAGTCAGCAATATCTAATTTGGAGTCTCAGGCAATGGAACCGATTTCTCTAATTCTCGCTGCATTGACTGCCGGTGCGGTTGCTGCTGCTAAGGATACGGCAGGAACAGCGGTTAAGGATGCTTATGAGGGTTTAAAAGCGTTGATTAAGAAGAAATTTGCAGAAAAAGGGAAAACAGATGATAGTGATATCGTCGATAAACATGAGAAAAAACCAGATTCAGAGGGGGTAAAAACACTGCTCAAAGAAGAGTTACTTGAAGCAAAAATTGATAGAGATGCAGAGGTTATTAAGACAGCAGAAGCATTACTCAAGCAATTAAAACCTGAATAATTTGCCGCAGGTAAGTATAATATTAATGTTGGTGATGATATTAAGGGAATGGTGGGAGATGGTACTTTTAAGGGAATTGCAGGAAATATTAGTGGCGGAAATATTAGTCAGAATATTAATTAGTTGAGGATTATTTAGGAGGGAAATTTATGTCAATTACTGTTGAGGTAGAACTTAAAGATTTTCTAATTCAAATCAATCAAAAGTTAGACAATCTTCAAAAAGATGTTACTGATATTAAGATTGAACTTAGTGAAGTTAAAGGTGAAATTAAGCGTCTGGAGGGAAAAATTGATGGTGTCGAGAAGCGTCTGGAGGAAAAAATTGATGGTGTCGAGAAGCGTCTAGAGGAAAAAATCGATGGTGTCGAGAAGCGTCTGGAGGAAAAAATTGATGGTATTGAGAAGCGTTTAGAGGGAAAAATTGATGGCGTGGAAAAGCGCTTAGAGAATCAAGAGTTCGTCAGTCGAGGGATTTTAGTCGCTTTAATTGTAACGATTTTAGGCGGTTTGGCTAAATTGTTTGGTTTAGTAGGAAGTCCTTAAAAATTGCTAATTCTAAAACTGCAATTTAAAGTTAACTTGAAAAGAATAATTTTGGGGTAGCAAAAATGACTGATAAAAGTTATTATTTAGAAATAGGGGGTGATGTTAAAGGTCTTATTGGTGATGGTGAATTTAAGGGAATTGCAGGTGATATTAGTGGGGGTGTAATCAATCAATATATTATCACCCAAAAGTCAGGAGTTGAGATTCAGTCTCAACCCTTAATTAAGGGTTCACCTTATTTGGGTTTATTTAAGTTTGAAGAGGGAGATAAGGATAAGTTTTTTGGAAGAGATAATTGGATTATTGAGTTAACTGATTATTTAAAGCAAAAGAATGTTTTACTGCTTTTAGGTGCGTCGGGAAGTGGTAAATCTTCTCTCGTGCAAGCGGGTTTAATTCCTAAGTTAAAGGATGATTTTGGCGCAAATAAATTGGTTAATTTAACTTTTGTTCCTGATGTTAATCCCTTTGAGTCTTTTTATTGTCTTTTAAGGAATAGATATACACAATCCGAAGCACAATTAGCACAAGCTGTTAAGGAAGATACTTTAATTAAGGTGGTTGAAGGATTAAAAAATAATTCTGATTTATGGTTTATTTTTATTGACCAATTTGAGGAATTATTTACTCGTACACCGAAGACGGAAAGAGATATTTTCATTAAAAGTTTGATTAAATTAATTGAAAATAATAATAGTTTAGTTAAAATTGTGATGACGATGAGGGCGGATTTTTTAGATAAATTAAGTCCTTATCCCAGTTTAGGAAAAATCCATGATCAGTATAGCAAGATGTTAACGGATATGGATGAAAGTGATTTAAGATTAGCTATTGCTGAACCAGCGGCGAGAAATGGGGTAATCTTTGAAAAGGGATTAATTAATCAAATTATTGCCGATTTTTATGAACAGGCTGGCTCTTTACCTCTGTTACAATATACGTTAGATTTATTGTGGGAAAAAAATCATATTCAAGAGCGGGTTTTAAATATTAAGATTTATCAAGAGATTGGTGGGGTAACGGGTGCGCTAGAAAAACAAGCGGATAAAATTTATGGTCAATTTAATGAACAGCAACGGAAAGCAGCAGAGGAAATTTTTCTAGAGTTAATTAGTTTAGAAGGGGAAAAAGCGGTTAGCAGAAGGGCGGATAAATCGAGTTTTGAACAGGAGGAAATGCAAAAGGAGGTTCTCTATCAATTGATAGATAATCGTCTTTTGGTGAGTAAGGGAGAAGACGGGAAAGCAACGGTTGAGGTGGCACATGAAGAATTGTTGCGGTGTTGGCAAGTGTTACAGGATTTAATTCGAGAAAAAGAGGAGATAATTGTTCTGAGAAGTCGTTTATATGCTGATGCTAAACAGTGGGATGATTTACAGAAGCAAGATGCAGTAAAAGCGAGTAGTGAGCTTTGGGGAGGTTCTAAGTTAGCTAAAATTGTTGAGTTTCAAAAGAATAATTCTCTGCCTAATTTAGATACTGTGGCGATAGAGTTTATTAAGGCGAGTATTAGTCAAGCAGAACGACAAAAAAATGAAAAAATTAGAACAGCGCGAAGGATTGCGGCGGTTTCTTTGGTGGCGGTGGTGATTAGTACGGGATTGGGTTGGATGGCTTGGAATAAGACAAAAGAAGCCGAATATAATCAAGCTGAGTCTCTTGGTAGATATTCCTTATCTCTATTGAATGAACATAAAAACTTGGAGGCTTTCGTTGAAGCGATTAAAGCGGGAAAAATTCTACAAAAGCAGCAGACGTACAACAAGGAGGTGACTAATGCCTTACAGGAACTTCTCAACCGCAAAAGTGAACGCAATCGCTTAGAGGGGCATGATAACCTTGTCACAAGCGTTAATTTTAGTCCCGACGGCAAGACATTGGTGAGCGGTAGTTGGGACAACACTATCAAACTCTGGAATGTAGAGACAGGCCAAGAAATCCGTACCCTCAAGGGGCATGATAACTGGGTCAGAAGCGTTAATTTTAGTCCCGACGGCAAGACTTTGGTGAGCGGTAGTAATGACAACACAATTAAACTGTGGAATGGAAACAATGGCTGGGGTTTAGATGCTTTAATGGGGCGTAGTTGCGATTGGGTGCGGGCTTATTTGCACAATCCTAATTCTGGTGTCAGGGAGGAGGATAGGGGTTTGTGTGATGGGATTGGGGGTAAATCGTCAGTATCAGGATTTTGAGGATTAGAGGATTTTCAGGATGCTCAATCTTAAAAGATTGTCAGGAGTTTCCAAGTAAATAATCCAGTTAATCCTAAAATCCCGTTAATCTTGGTTTAGACTTCTTTGTGAGGATACAGAAGGATTATAGGGCGATGCAGAAGAGTTGTAGGACAATACAGAAAGATTGTAGGACAATGCAGGACTTAAACGCTTTAATGGGGCGTAGTTGCGATTGGGTGCGGGTTTATTTGCACAATCCTAATTCTGGTGTCAGGGAGGAGGATAGGGGTTTGTGTGATGGGATTGGTGAGGAGAAGTGATAATATAGTTACATATTATGGAGATTTAGAGAAGAAAATGATCTTACTCAATTATTGTGAAAAAGCTTTACAAAAAGCACAATACAAAAGGCTAAATGACGGTACTTGGTTTGCTGAAATAGAAGGCTTTCAAGGCGTTTGGGGAAATGGATTGACCGTTGAAGAATGCCGTCAAGACTTACTAGAAGTTCTAGAAGAATGGATCATTTTAAAATTACAAGATGGCGACCCTTTACCTATCATAGATGGATTAGAAATTAAAGTTACAACAGTTGCAGAAGTTTAGTTATGCCATCAGCAATTTCTCGAAGAAAATTAATCAGAAAATTGAAAGCTTTAGGTTACACAGGGCCTTTTTCTGGTAGTAAACATCAATTTATGAAAAAGGGTCAACATAAAATTCGCATCCCTAACCCTCATGGAAATCAAGAAATCTCTACAGATTTAGTTAAGGAAATTCTCAAACAAGCGGGTATTAGTGATGAAGAATGGGACAACAGTTAAACAGTATTGGTTATATATTTAGGATTTGATCTTTATGATTCTTTTCATATCGCTTCCGCCGAATATGCTAGAATAGACGTATTGTTAACCACCGATGACAGATTACTGAGAAAAGCCATAAAATACAGTAAATTATTGCAAGTAAAATTAGCAGAATTAAATATCTTAACCAATTAAAAAAGCGAGAAAGTATTAGCAACCCTTCTCGCTTTATTATAACTAAACCAACGCCTCCACAGCTTGCGGAACTACTGCCGTCTCAGTTGTGGTATTTTCCCCTAGGTAAATTCCCAAAGAACGGGCTGTTTTGACGATAAAACCATCAGGATCCACGGGATAGGCACAGCGATGCTCTTGATGACATTGTTTGATAATTTTGATCACCGGTTTCAGGGGCAAACTACGCACTTGTCCCCCGCGCCAAATCACCACGCGATCGAGTTTTCCCTGTTCAATTAATTCTACGGCCTTAATGCCGAAAGCCGTGGCTAACAGTCGATCCATGGCCAAAGGAGGACGACTTCTTTGCAGGTGTCCCAAAGACATGGCCCGCACATCCATGGAATTGAGATAACAGAAGACGGGATCGGTAACGCACAAAGAGCGAGTTTTGTCAAATATTAATTTTTCTAAATAATCGGCAATATACTTCTCTTTTTGGTTATCTTCGTTTTTAACACCCTCAGAAATCACAATGAGAGCGAATTTACGACCTTGAGCGCGTAATTCTGCCAAATGACGACAACAACCGTCGATAATTGCGGGAGTGAGAGCCGGGGTTAATTCGGGAATAAAAATCGCATCGGCCCCCCCGGCAATCCCAGCATGAAGGGCTAAATGACCGGCATCTCTACCCATCACCTGCACAATCATCACCCTTTCGTGACTAGCGGCGGTAAAGGTGAGATCATACAAAGCTTGAGTGACGATATCCACGGCAGTGGTAAAACCGACGGACCATTCCGTATAGGGAACGTCATTATCGATGGTTTTGGGAACCGCGATAATATTCCAGTTGCCTTTCTGGGCGAGATCGTAGATGATATCGATGCTCCCATCGCCTCCAACGACGATCAGGGCATCTAATCCCAGCATTTCGTATCCTTGCAGGATTTTCGTGGCAATTTCTGGGTTTTCGGGATGTCCTTTGCTTAAAGAACCCAAAACACTACCACTAAGAAACTGCAAAACGTCTAATCCTTTCAAGACCCCGGGTAGGTTATAGCCATGCTGAGTCAGGATCAAATCTTCGGGGTGATATTTTCCCTCGGCAATCTGCATAAAACCGTCGGTCCCGTAGGGAATGCCGTACACATCCCAACCCTTGAGTTTTGATGATTTCACCACGGCACGAATTACCGCATTTAACCCCGGGCAATCGCCACCACTGGTCAGAATACCGATTTTTTTCTTTTGATTCTCGTTCATAGTTATATCCTCCTGGATTTTTTTGTCAGTTATCAGTTATCAGTGATCAGTGATCAGATGTAAGTTTTCAGTTTTCAGTTAAGTAGCTGGTTATAATTAAATTAAAAATCGATTTTAGGTTCGATCCCCCCTGCCCCCCTTGATAAGGGGGGTGCCGATCCCCCCTTAATCCCCCCTTGATAAGGGGGGTGCCGATCCCCCCTGCCCCCCTTGATAAGGGGGGTGTCTGATAATTTTTAACGCCTACCTACTTAAGTTTTCAGTTCACTGATTACTGATTACTGTTTACTGTTTACTGATTACTGATAACTGATTACTGATCACTGATCACTGAAAAAAGCTTCCCACTTTTATTTGCTGGTGGTTTGAAAACGTTTCCAAACAGGTTCGTAACTTTGCAGAGCTTTCATATACTGTACCCGTTCAAAAGCAGTCGGATCTGGGCAATTCATTTGACTCATACTGCCAATTAACTGCTCGATCGATTCGTACTCATTTTCTTCTAACCAATGCAATAAACCCTGTTCGATCTTGGTAATTTCCTCCAAACCGTGGCGTAATAAAACACTAACTAACATGGTCGCTTTTGCCCCCACCATCATCATTTTGATCACGTCGATGGCGTTATGAATGCCACTGGTAGCGGCAAAATCCGTCGGTACACGACCGTAAAGCATGGCAATCCAGCGCAGGGGTAAACGCATTGCTTGGGGATTACTGAGGATAATATTAGGGTGAACATCCAAGGTGTCTAAGTCGATATCCGGCTGATAGAAACGGTTAAATAATACCAACCCATCGGCCCCTGCTTCCGCTAATTGTTTAGCCATATTGGCCGTATTGCTAAAGTAGGGACTTAACTTCATCGAGACGGGAATTGATACCTCCGATTTGACAATTTTGAGGATATCAACATAGTTTTGTTCGACGTGATTTCCGGTTAATTCTAGGTCGTTGGGAACATAATAAACATTCAACTCCAAAGCATCAGCGCCCGCTTGTTGAATTTGAATGGCATACTCCAACCATCCCCCAGAGGTCTCACCGTTGAGACTGGCAATAATGGGAATATCGACCATTTCTTTGGCTTTGCGAATATGGTTGAGATATTCGTCGGAACCAACGTGAAAAACCTCCGGTTCGGGAAAATAAGTCAAAGCTTCCGCAAAACTCTCGGCTCCGTGGGTAAAATGATGGTGTAGAGCCAGTCTTTCGTGTTTAATCTGCTCCTCGAAAAAGGAGTGTAAAACCACGGCAGCGGCCCCAAAGTCTTCCATTCTCTTGATATTGTCGATATCCTCGCTCAAGGGTGCGGCCGCACCGATGACTAGCGGCGATCGCAATTGTAAACCCATGTAAGTAGTGTGTAGATTCATAACTATTCGTTGCTCCCTGTACCTTTTGCTGCTAAATACTGATACATTTGCCAGCGCGTATCCACATCTGCTTGTGCTTCTTTGAGCAGACGTTTAGCTTCCTCCGGCTTACTGGTGGCCAACATCTTAAAGCGATTCTCCGAGTAGAGAGTTTGCGCTACGGTAAGCTTAGGCGCACGGCTGTCCAATTGCAGGGGATTTTTGCCTTCTTTAGCTAAATCGGGATGATAACGGTACATTAACCAGCGACCGCTTTCCACCACTTCTTTTTGATGGTTCATGGCGGTGGTCATGTTGATCCCGTGAGCAATACAGTGAGAATAGGCGATAATTAACGATGGACCGTTATAAGCTTCCGCTTCTAGGAAAGCTTTGATAGTTTGCTCGTTTCTTGCCCCCATAGCCACGCTGGCCACATAGACGTTACCGTAGGTCATGGCCATTAAACCGAGGTCTTTTTTCGGTCCTGGTTTGCCACCAGAAGCAAATTTAGCTACGGCGGCGCGAGGAGTAGCTTTCGAGGCCTGGCCGCCCGTATTCGAGTAAACTTCCGTATCCATGACCAAAATATTCACATTGCGACCACTGGCTAAAACGTGATCTAAGCCACCATAACCGATGTCGTAGGCCCAACCGTCACCCCCGACAATCCAGACACTTTTCTTAACCAGATAATCAACCACAGATAACAACATTTTCACTTGCGTGGTCGGGGTTAATTGCCCTAAACGGGATTTTAGGGCCTCTACCCGTTGCCGTTGTTCGTAAATTTCCGCTTCATCCACTTGGTGACAATTGAGAATATCTGCCGCTAGACTTTCTCCGATTTCACTAGCGAGGTTTGCTAAGAGTTCGGCGGCAAATTCTGCCTGTTTATCGATGGAAACTCGGAATCCTAAGCCAAATTCGGCATTATCTTCAAAGAGGGAATTCGACCAGGCCGGACCGCGACCTTCGGCGTTAACTGCCCAGGGCGTTGTCGGTAAATTACCTCCGTAGATAGATGAACAACCGGTAGCATTAGCCACTATCATGCGATCGCCAAATAGCTGACTGACTAATTTAACGTAGGGAGTCTCACCACAACCGGCACAAGCGCCGGAAAACTCAAAGAGAGGTTCCTGCATTTGCTGATGGTTAATTTTATTGAGATTTAGGCTTAATCGGTCTGGATTAGGCAAATTAAGGAAGAAATCCCAGTTAACTCGTTCCTGTTCTCGCAGGGGCAATTGGGGAGCCATATTAATCGCTCTTAGACGCGGTTGCGATTTGTTTTTAGCGGGGCAAACATCAACGCAGATACCGCAACCGGTACAATCTTCGGCGGCCACTTGGATGGTGAATTTTAGCCCTTTCCAGTCGTGATCCTTGGCATTAGCGACTTTAAAAGTTTCCGGGGCCGTGGCTAATTCGGCCTCATCATAAACTTTCGAGCGAATAACGGCGTGGGGACAAACAAGAACGCATTTACCGCACTGAACACAGACATCCGCATCCCAAACGGGGATTTCTTGGGCAATATTGCGTTTTTCCCATTGGCTAGTGGCGGTGGGGTAAGTACCATCGTTGGGAAGGGAGCTAACGGGCAATTCATCCCCGTGACGGGCGATAATTTTGCCGAGGACTTCTTGGACGAAAGTGGGTGCGTTGTTGGGAATCGGTGGTCTTAATTCAAAAGCTTCAGGGGTAACAGTGGCGGGAATTGAGACTTGATAGAGGTGTTCTAGGGCAGAATCCACGGCTTTAATGTTCATCTGCACGATTTCTTCGCCTTTCTTGCCGTAGGTCTTGCGGATGGCTTTTTTAATTTGGGCGATTGCGTCTTCCCGCGACAAAACCCCCGCTAGGGCAAAGAAACACACCTGCATCACGGTATTAATCCGACTGCCCATCCCCGCTTCTTTGGCTACTTGAGTGGCATTAATCGTATAAACTTGCAGATTTTTATCGATGATAGTTTGCTGGAGATGGCGGGGTAAGTGACTAAACACCTCCTCCGGTGGATAGGGACTATTGAGGAGAAAAATTGAGTTCGATTTAGCGGTTTCTAGCAGGTCAAATTGTTCGATAAATTCCCACTGATGACAGGCGATAAAGTTAGCATCGGTGATTAAATAGGTAGAGCGAATCGGATGGGGGCCAAAGCGTAGGTGAGAAACGGTGACAGACCCAGATTTTTTGGAATCATAGACGAAATAACCCTGGGCATAATTATCAGTATCTTCACCGATAATTTTAATTGAATTTTTGTTAGCTCCCACCGTACCATCGGAACCTAAACCGTAGAAAACCGCCCGCACTACTTCGTCCGGTTCGGTGGAAAAACTGCGGTCATATTCCAGACTGGAAAAGGTAAGATCGTCAACGATACCAATAGTGAAGTGATTTTTCGGTTTGTCGAGACTTAAGTTATCAAATATGCCAGCAATCATGGCTGGAGTAAATTCTTTGGAAGATAAACCGTAGCGTCCTCCCACAATTTTCGGCAGCTTGCCTTCGTAGTTTTCCATAAAGGCATTTACCACGTCTAAATATAGCGGATCGCCCCCGGCACCGGGTTCTTTACAGCGATCTAAAACGGCTATTTTTTTCACTGTGGTGGGCAAAGCTGCCAGTAATTTGTCGGCGGCAAAGGGACGATAGAGACGAACTTTTAAAACCCCAACTTTAGCCCCATTTTGATTGAGATAATCCACGGTTTCATGGACGGTTTCCCCTCCCGATCCCATTAACATAATCACTCTTTCGGCATCGGGCGCACCGTGGTATTCATAGAGATGGTATTGCCGTCCTGTTAATTGGGCAAAACGATCCATAATTTTTTGAGTGATATCGGGACAAGCATGATAGAAAGGATTGACGCTTTCCCTTGCCTGGAAATAAACATCGGGATTTTGTGCCGTGCCTCGTAACACCGGTCGATCGGGAGTTAAAGCTCTTTGACGATGGGCAATAATTAGGTCTTCATCGATCAGTTCTTTGAGAATTTCATCGCTAATTAATTCGACTTTTTGCACCTCATGACTGGTACGAAAACCATCAAAAAAGTGCAGAAAAGGAAGCCGCGTTTCTAGGGTGGTAGCTGTGGCAATAGCCGCCAGATCTTGAGCTTCTTGAACGGAATTAGCCGCTAACATAGCCCAACCCGTACTTCTGGCAGACATGACATCACTATGATCCCCAAAAATTGACAACCCTTGGGCTGCTAAAGCACGGGCTGCCACATGGACTACTGAAGAGGTTAATTCCCCCGCAATTTTGTAGAAGTTGGGGAGCATTAATAATAATCCCTGGGAGGAAGTGAAAGTAGTAGTTAAAGAGCCTGTTTGTAGCGCTCCGTGCAGGGTTCCCGCTGCCCCACCTTCGCTCTGCATTTCGATTACGGAAGGAATGGTTCCCCAGAGATTAGCTCTCCGTTCGGCTGCCCAACTATCGGACCATTCACCCATAGGCGAGGAGGGAGTGATAGGATAAATAGCGATCACTTCACTGAGACGATAGGCAACGCGTGCAACAGCTTCGTTACCGTCTATGGTTGCATAGGTTTTTGTGGTCATGTGTTCCCCTTAGTTTTTACGATATTTGTCGGGATTTTAAGTTTTTTTACGGCTCAATTTCGCACTAAATATCCTCTCGTTTCCCTGACAACCGAAGGATTTTCTTGAGCGTCGCTTTTGACTCCCTATCTACTATTGGACGCTTACGGCAGACAGGCTTAAGTAGAGCGATTTTTCTGTCTCCACCTCGATCATTATCCAGATTCTGGGCTTTCTAGCAATTCGTTATTTTTTCTTAATACGCTGCTGAGTTTGCCAGCAACCGACCCTGGGATTAATTAATATTCAGAATTGAGATAAAAATTAATGATACTTTTAAAAAAAAAGTGCTAGGTCAGAAGATAAGCTGTTGACTATCTAAATTACTCGTTAAGACTGTCTATGAGCAGGGAGAAGGAATTATGAATTATTATTAGGGTTTGCGGCAAAAAGTTTTTCCTGGGGGCAGGGTGTGGGGTGTGGGGTGTGGGGTGTGGGGTGTCGGAAGAATAAATAGAAATAATCTCGGTTCTTCGGTTTGTGTTATGTAATGGACGGGGGTTATAAGAGATGGAACCCTTATAGAGAAAGACATTGGACGATTTTTGTCAATTGTTTTTGATCTAGAGCGAGCTAATCAGTTAAATCTTTTGCCAGATAAGGATTTAGTCGATTTATGCCCCCCTATCGAACCATAACAAGTAACGAAGAGCCATAATCTCCTGTCTCGGAGTCTCCTAACCAAGCACGACAATTTTTGATTTTCGCAAGAGATCTAGGGCTGGCTGAATAATGGTAAAACCCTTTTAAAATAAAGCTTTTGACCTGTTAAAGTCCGATGTTAGTGCAAGCAAATAGGATTGGGACTTTCAAAAACCTTGCATTATCCTTCTTGTAGTACATCGCTTGGTACAAAAAACCAGGGCAACAAAGCCTGAAACGACCGGCTCCTGACTCCTGACTCGGAGACTCCTGACTCCTACCCCCAGGAAAAACTTTTTCAGCAGACCCGATCTAATAATCAGTTGATTTAGTCAGCCGATGAAGTTAAGATGTACTAGGTTGAACACAAATGAACTAAAGTACAAATTATCTTAACCCAAGGATAGGAAAATAGATCATGACTAACCTCGAATCCCTTACTCAAGCGCAACAGGAGTTGTACGACTGGCTAATTGAGTACATTCGCACTACTCAGCACGCCCCTTCCATCCGGCAAATGATGCGAGCGATGAATTTACGCTCTCCCGCACCGATTCAAAGCCGTTTAGAACGTTTACGCGCCAAAGGCTATATTGATTGGACAGAAGGAAAAGCACGCACCCTGCGGATTCTCAAACAACCAGTACAAGGTTTACCGGTTCTGGGTGCGATCGCTGCTGGTGGTTTAGTGGAACCCTTCACCGATGTGGAAGAAAAACTCGATCTTTCTAACCTGTTGCAACGCAGTCAAGACTGTTATGCTCTCCGCGTTTCCGGAGACAGTATGATCGAGGATCATATTGCTGATGGGGATCTGGTGATTATGCGTTCTCTCACAGGCAATGAAGGGGTGTCCAATGGGGAAATCGTCGCCGCTAGAGTCGAAGGCCACGGTACTACTTTAAAACGTTTCTACCAAGAAGGCGAAATCATCACTCTCCAACCCTCCAATCAAAAATATCAACCAATTACAGCCAATACTGAACAAGTACAGGTGCAAGGGGTTTTGGTTGGTGTTTGGCGCGGTTATTAGCCAAAACTGGGGCGCACTTAAGCGCCCCGATCATTTTTCCTCTCCTTGGCTTCTGGAAAAGAATCGGGTTGGCAAACTAGGATAATATAAGGGTTTTAGCCTATCCCGCACTCAGGTGTTTTAACTTTTATGCCCAAAAAACAGAAGTATCCCCATCTCTTGGGGTCAAAATGGACGGCAAAACAAAAAACATGGGGCTGGCGACATTTTCAAGTGGTCAATCGTCAAAATCGCGGTCAATGGGTTTTTGCCGAATTAGTCGCTTCCTGCGATCCGACCGTCCGCTTCTGGATTAATGCTAAACAGTTGCAAGACGCGAATCTCTGGCAATCCGGTTGGCAAACCCTAACGGAAATGAACCAACCGGACAGCATCGACGAGATTATTGTTAATTAAGTAGGTAGGCGTTAAAAATTATCAGATGCCCCCCTTATTAAGGGGGATCCCCCCGCCTATCGGCACCCCCCTTATCAAGGGGGGCAGGGGGGATCGAACCTAAAATCAATTTTTAATTTAATTATAACCAGCTACTTAAATGCAGTACAGCCTATTACTGTTCCATAAAAGTCCGCACCGTACCATCAGAACCAAGCACCAGACGCAATTGGGGATTACCGGGGACATCGAGGGGAGACACGAAAGGTTGATTGAGCAGGGGCATATTAGTGCGATCGAGATAGATTTTCGCCGCCTGTCCCAGGGGAATAATCTGTTTTAGGGAACCATCCTGATTTAAGACCAAACGGTACTCTAGAGTATGCTTGAGACTTTCCGGGGGTTGCCAACGGGACTGAAAATATTCTCTGGTTTCTGCTACTTGGGGAATGGTATCTAGTAAGTTCGTCTCTGGGGCTTTAGCGGTGCTTGTGGGCGGTTTGGGGTCTAAATTGACATTTTCGGGGTTAATAGGGCTTATAGGCGGTAAATTGGGCAATTTTGGCGTTGCTGGAGTCGGATTCATCGTGGTGGGGGGAAGATTTGCCAGTGCATTTGTACCCTGAGCGCCAGTGACGGGGGGGGCAGTAATCGGGATGTTCTGATTATTCGGTTCAATTACGATCGCCGTGCCGCCGGGAAGCGAACCCGTGACTGGTGGCGGCGGTAAAGTGGGCGGCGGAATCACTAGGGGGACGCTAGAGGGGCGAACTGGGGCTGGAACGGTTCCCACGGGGGGCGGTGGCGGTAAAGGGGTTTTATTGCCCAAATTTGCCGGTAACTGCGGGTTTGGGGCGGCCGTTCCCGTGGGGGGTAAAGGCAGCGTTGGCAAGGGTTGGGGAATCTTGGCGTTATTGGGATCGCTGGTTAAATCATTGTTGACCACTTCTTGCCGTTGATAAAATGCGATCGCTATTCCCCCGATAGTTATTAGGGCTGAGGCGATTAATCCCGTCCAGATAAGGGCATTTTTTCGAGTTTTCTGGCGAATTAATGGGGGTATTAGGGGGCTTTCATGGTTATATTCCCCTAAAGCATTGGCTAGGTCGAATAATTGCGATGTGGTTAATTCAATCTCCTGTTTATCCTGATCGGTTAGCAGGGAACCTAAAAATAATTGATGCTGCAGAAGTCCCTGACAACGGAGAGAGGGTAAGGAGGGGAGATGGCTTTCGGGGGAACCACTAGCCACGAAAGAGAGGGTAGAAACGGGACTAGAGAGTAAATTCTGCACATAATTAGCGACAATTTCCCCTAGGAGTTGTAATTGTGTGCGATCGCCTTTGATCGTCACCTGTTTTTCCTCACTCAATCTAGGATCATCAAAACGCAATTGAAAGTGGGCATCGTTTAAGACATTTTTACCCAGCCAAACCGCTAGAGGCGAACTATTTCCCCAAATTTCTAGGGTACAGGTGGGGGGTGTATATTTGCGAATTAGATTACTCATTTTTAGTTATCGGTGGGAATTATGAATTATGAATTATGAATTATGAACTGGGAAGCTTTTTTTCAGTGTTGCCAAAGGCACGGCGTAGCCGTCCAGTAAACAGTAAACAGTAATCAGTGAACTGAAAACTTACATCTGATAACTGATAACTGATAACTGATAGGCTTTTTACTTTTTACTTGCCAAAAGGGTGTGCCAGAGAAGGAGATGACTGCGGGGGCTGCTGTAGAACAATAAATCGATTAATAATTTCCAAGCTAGGGAAGTTAGGCTAGAATCAATGAGATTATTTTCCGATATTTCTGGGTATTTTAAGCGAAAATTATCAATATAATTGCCCAAAAGTGTGGTTTTAACTGGTTCTTCTCCTTGAGTTCCCACTTGTTCCAAGAGAATTACAGCGCGACGGATTAACTCTTGCTTTTTTTGGGCCAAATGACAGAGGAGGAGAACTAGAGAACGGATGTCCGCGAGGGAAAGTTTTGACTGGGGTTGCCAGTGGTGGGCAACTAGGCGATCGCTTGTATCTGCATCTAAGGCTAATTCTTGGGCTGCTTGGGTGATAGACTCGGAGTCTAAATTAGCTAGAGAGACTAAAGCCGCCAAAATCAGGTTTAAATAGCTATTAATATTCTCTAACTGCTCGTTACTGGGTGAGATAGCTAGGGGTAAATCCTCACCCGTGGAGGACTCGGCAGACTGAGGCATAGTCAAGGACATAGATAAAAGGAATTGCCAGGAGAAAAACTTGGGTTTAGGAGAAAAAATCACTGGTTCTAAAGTGTCATAATAATTGAGATTGTTCTTTTCTTGCACGTCCGCTCACCGATTGCCTCCTACCCAATGAGTTTAGAATCCGCTACCGATGAAGTCATTAAGCAAAATTTAGAACAATTTCTAATTGTTTTGTCCGTTTCCCTGAGTGTGGCCACGGTTTCGAGGATTTTTAGCTGGTTTCGCCAAATTCCTTACACCCTATTGTTAGTGATAGTCGGTTTAGGTTTAGCTTTCATCGATATCCGTCTGGTGAACCTATCCCCCGAACTGATTCTAGAAATTTTTCTGCCCCCTTTGCTATTTGAAGCCGCTTGGAATACACGCTGGCGAGATCTGAAGGATAATTGGATTCCCGTCAGTCTTTTCGCTATTGTCGGCGTAATTATCTCGATTTTCGGGGTTGGTTTTACCCTAGATGAATTGACCAATTTACCCCTATTTACGGCATTATTAGTGGGTGCGAGCCTTTCTTCTACGGATCCCGTCGCTGTTGTCGCTCTTTTTCGCGAATTGGGGGCCAGTAAAAAACTCACCGTGCTTTTGGAAGGGGAAAGCTTATTTAATGATGGGGTCGCTGTGGTCGCTTTCGCTCTTTTGGTGGAAATTCCCCTCGGTGCTAGTGGTCTATCCTTAGAGACAACCATTAGCCGGATTGCCGCTTTTATCGGTATCGGGGTGGCAGTGGGTTGTTTAGTGGGTTTTGGTATTTCCTATCTGACTCAACGTCTCGATTTACCCCTAGTGGAACAGTCTTTAACTCTTGTGTCCGCCTACGGTGCTTATTTATTAACCGAGGAGTTCGGGGGTTCGGGGGTAATCGGAGTGGTGACTACGGGGATTATTTTGGGTAATTTTGGCTCTAGAATCAGCATGAGTCCCCGTACCCGCCTATTAGTCACGGAATTCTGGGAGTTTCTCGCTTTTTTTGTCAATTCGATCGTTTTTCTCCTCATCGGCGATCAGATCCGTCTCTCCAGTTTAGCCGATAATCTCAATTTAATTTTTATCACGATCGCTGCCGTAGTGGCGGCCCGTTTTCTGGCTACCTTTGCCTTGGCAACTGTTAGTAATGCCTTGATGGAAACTAAAATTAATTGGCGGGAAAAAACGGTTTTATGGTGGGGAGGTTTGCGCGGTTCCGTTTCTATTGCCCTAGCTTTAAGTGTGCCGGTTATTTTTCCTAATCGTCAGGATATCATCGATATCGTCTTCGGAGTTGTTCTCTTTACCCTGTTGGTTCAGGGATTAACTATTCAAACTTTCCTATCGAGATTAGACTTGATCGGTGATCAACCAATTCGAGAAAACTATGCGGAACTTTTAGCCCGACGGGTAGCTTTAAAAAGAGTTTTAGACTATCTTTCTAAGTTAGATAAATCTCCCGATGTTGCCCCCGAATTTTTTAGTTATGAGCAGCATCTCGTCAAAGAAAAGTTAAAGACCGTAGAAGCGGAAATACAATCTCTCAACGATAGTTATCCCCAATTACAACTATTAACAATGGAACAACTTCGGGAAACCCTCCTAGATATCGAAGCTGATACCTACGCTGAATTTATTCGAGCCGGCCGTTTAACTAGCAATTTATCCCCCGTCCTCCAAGAAATTCTCGCTGAAAGTAAAATTACTGAACAGTAGGACTATTTTGGGGTATATACCTGAACTTTCCCCGTATAAATATACGGCTCATCTGAGTTCAGTATGCTCAAGATCGAAGACAAATTTCTCAAACAGTTTTCACACAACTATTTTGGCTCTTGATAACCGTCCTGTTGGATTTTAGGCTCTGTAATCTTGGGCAAGAGAGGGATTGAGTTTTTATAAATTTATAGATAACCTACTAAACTAGGATGAGCCCATTGGTATGGGAGACGATAGTTTCGATCGATACCGACTCCACAGACTATCTTGGCTTATCCTTTACTAAAGTTCTTCAGCCAAAGCTAAGACACGCTGATATAGCTGGGAACTGACACGAAAACCAGCTTGGCTAATCAAGGCATCCATAACAGGTTGAACTTGAGGGATGAGGCTTCTTTGTTTGGCAACCAGCAGAATGCCCAGAATACCAATGATAGACAGCCCTAGCCGCAGGGCTTCTTGCCGCCCCAAGCGTTCATCGATGAGCAGATCATCAGCTTGCAGATCAAGTGCCAAGGCTATGGCATTCGCTTCTCCAGCATCCAATCCTCGTTCTTGCTGAAGCTGGTTAGCGAGTTCGGAGTTGGTGAGGGGTTGGGGTTGAATCCAGCCGACTTGGAGAATGGCTGGAATGAGGGGATTGCTTGCGGCTGCTAGTTCCCTAGCAACAACGTCTGGAATAATAACGGTTTGGTAAATTGACTCTAGCAACCAGAGATGATCGATAATCGCCAGATTGGCAAGGGCAGAGGTATCGCTGACGACGATCATAGCCAGCCTCGATCGCGCAGATGTTGAACATCCTGCTCAAAGTCTTCTACATCGTAGTGAACACAAATATCGCGCTCTGCCAACAGTTTTTGAAAGTCCATGACTTCCATCCCGGCAATTTTACTGGCGCGACTGAGGGAAATCCGCTCTTGCTGAAACAGCGCAATGGCAATCTCCCGGAGCCAATCGCCTTGGTTAAAAGTTTCGCCTTGGCTGAGGTTATCCGGTAGGTTCAGGGTAATTTGCATTGAGACATCCTCACGCACTAATACTTATTATTTTCTCTAGCCTGCCATATCTCAGTTAAAGCTTTGGCTCTTCTGGTTTCTGTGTGGAAACGAGGTCTATACTGATAGAATATCCGTCAAAATAGTGCTGAAAGTCTTGTCCGATCAGCATTTCACGATTCCATAAGCAAAAATTATCAGACAAAATCGAGAAGAGCCATTAATTCTGTCGGGGTACTTAGAAAGGAATATCGTCTAAATTTTCCTCCACCGATGTGTCGCTAGGTTGCCAAGCGGAAGGATTAGAAAGTTCATAGGATGCGTCGTATTCAAAGTCCCCGGGGGAGACAGGTGCGACGGGTTTTTCCACCGGGGTTTTATTCGATTTGTGGGTATTGATTGGCACGACTTTTTCCGGAGTCGGGGCTGCCATTTCACCGCTACTCACGCTACCGTCAAGATGATAAAGATGACTAATGACTAATTCGGCCCGTTTTTCCTTAAAACCTTCGGGACGATCGATCGTCTGCATCGAGAGACGACCTTCTAAAATTACCCGATCGCCTTCATTATAGTTCTGAGCGACTTCTGAGGCTAAATTTCCCCAAGCTACGGCCCTTAAATTAGCTGGGGTTGCCTCGGCACGATTGGGGGAAAACTCGACTAACATTTGAGCGTAGGGAGTTTGATTATCTTGGGTATAACGTAATTCGGGACGACGGACAATTTTAGCCATTAAAATGCAACTGTTCATGGTCGAAAATCAGTCTGAATTTTTCTAATAGCACCATTGTACTGAAAAAGTACAATGATCACCACTGGGGAGGTTAGGGAATTTTATGGGACTCTGGTTAAGAAAAAATCTCTTTAACACTTGGTACAACGTCATCTTAACCCTTGCGGGTCTATTTCTCAGCCTCTGGGGTGGCTTAAGTTTTCTCGATTGGTCGATAAATCGGGCAAAATGGGCTGTAGTGACGGAAAATCTCGGTTTATTCGTAGTCGGTCGTTATCCAGAACAGTCAATATGGCGAATTTGGCTGATTTTAACGATAATTGCGGCTTTATCGCTGTTTTCTTGGCAATTAAACCGGGGTCGCTTCCCCAATTGCCCCGCTTTTCTCCAACGCTGGTGGGGATTGCTCTGGTTATTGACTTTACCTTTAATTGCTTGGTTGCTATTGGGGGGATTATTTTTAAAGGCAATTCCCCTCGATGATCTCAGTGGTTTAATCTTAACTTTATTAGTAGCGATCGCCAGTATGATTTTATCTTTTCCCTTGGGGGTATTATTGGCCCTGGGGAGACAGAGTGAATTACCGGCAATTCGTTGGCTATCTATTGGCTATATCGAATTATTGCGCGGTTTACCTTTGTTGGGAATTTTATTCATGGCTCAGGTGATGTTACCTTTAATTTTACCCGCCGGGACCAGACCAGAACGGGTGATCAGAGCGATCGCCGGATTTACCCTTTTTGCAGCAGCCTATCTGGCCGAAAATGTCCGGGGTGGTTTACAAGCGATTCCCAAAGGTCAAATTGAAGCGGCCAGGGCTTTGGGTTTAAAACCGATTTTCGTTTTATTATTGATCGTTCTACCCCAAGCTTTAAAAGCGGTCATTCCCGCTATTGTTGGTCAATTTATCAGTTTATTTAAGGATACTTCTCTACTGGCGATCGTGGGACTGGTGGACCTCTTGGGTATGGCAGGCTCGGTTTTAGCTAATCCGAAATTTATCGGCGATTATCCAGAGGTTTATCTATTTTTGGCGTTTATTTACTGGATTTTCTGTTATTCTATGTCCCTAGCCAGTCGTAGGTTAGAACAGCGTTGATTGGGGTGATGGGGTGTGGGGTGTCGGAAGAATAAATAGAAATAATCTCCTGTCTCCCGTCTCCTGTCTCCTGATGACTGGCTACTAACCCCACCAACAGACTTATTCAGCACACCCTACCTGGCTTTTTGTCATAAATATTGATATGATTTAACAATCAGCAGCAATTTATGGTAAATATATTTATTTAGGAGAGCGAGAAAATGGCTGGATTCTTTGGCCTGTTTGGCAATAAGACGAAATACGTCGATGAACCGATGGATATGAGCGCACCGGAACCGAAAGAGGCTTTTTACTTGGAACCCGATGACGCTAAAACTCTCGGTAATATCGACTTTATGCGGACACCGATCACGATCCGACGTACTTTCCCGAAAACTGCCTCGAATAAAAAGGGTGGCGAATCGATTAAACAGATTTCTTCTATGGAAGTCAGCAAAGTCACCGATAACGGTATTGTGGCAAAATCGGCTACTTCCGAGGCTAATAGTAAGGCTAACGCTGCTAATGATAACGTTCGTCGCGCTAACGATGACAATATCAATCCTTTCCTGAAAATGGCCCGCGAAATCAAGAAATAGTATAGGGTTTGCTGAATAAATCTAAAAACCTTGTTGGGTAAAACTTTTAGACCTTTTGGCCATCAAAAAGTAATGGATCTGGGAGTGATCGAGGGAAAAATCCCTGGACTTTTTCCCTGAAAATTAGGTAATTGACCCCCTCAAAATCGGTAAAACCCCACACCCCACACCCTACACCCTGCCCCCAGGAAAAACTTTTTCAGCAAACCCTAGTATAGTAAGGTGAGCATTGGCTACCCTTGAGATTAAACTTTGGTGGGGAAAGCCCACCTTTTTTATGACCATTATTAACGGAAAAACCAAGTTATTAGGCGTAATCGGCGATCCCATCGGCCATACTCTTTCTCCCCCCATGCACAATGCCGCTATCGATGCCTTGGGGCTAAATTATGTTTATCTTCCCCTCCCGATCGCGTCGGAAAATTTAACAACGGCGATCGCTGGCTTGTCCGCCATCGATCTACAGGGTTTTAGCGTCACAATTCCCCATAAATTAGCAATTATTCCCTTATTATCGCAAATTACGGAGAAAGCAAGGCTAGTGGGCGCAGTTAATACCGTCTGGCGCACGGAAACCGGCTGGCAGGGAACGAATACCGATGTGGATGGCTTTCTCGCACCCTTGAAATCCCTTGACAAAGATTGGAGTCAGGTGAATCCAGTTATTTTAGGCAATGGCGGCGCTGCCCGGGCGGTAGTGGTGGCTTGCGCCCAGTTGGGCTGTGGCGAAATTCATGTGGTAGGACGCAATCAAAAGAAATTAGATCCTTTTAAAGAAAGTTGGGCGAATACCAGCCTCTATGACCTCCTAGAAGTGCATAGCTGGGACGAATTAGAGGGGCTGCTATGCACCACAGAACTCCTGATTAATTCTACCCCCATCGGAATGTCTCCCCAGGGCGAACAATCCCCAGTTGAGTTAGAATTATTAGACCTTTTACCACCATCTGCGATCGCCTACGATCTGATTTATAATCCCCGGCCGACCAAATTTCTCCGGTTGGCCCAGACTAGAGGGATAAGAATTATTGATGGGTTAGAAATGTTAGTTAATCAGGGAGCGATCGCACTAGAAATCTGGTTAGGTCAACCCGTCCCCGTCTCGGTCATGAGGGAAGCTTTGTTAAAACAATTCTAAATGCTAAAATCCTATTTCTGGCTTGATTTATGACCCCTTCTAGCTCCTTTTGGAAAACTCTGAATAACTCGATTTTGGTGCGCTATCTATTATTATTTGGCTGTGGCTGGAGTCTGATTGTCTTAATTAACTATTTCTACGGGACGATCGCTATTTTTACTGGTTCAGCAATCCTGGCTGCCCTATTAAATTATCCTGTGGTTTGGTTATCCCGTTATCTACCGAGAGGATTAGCCATTGCTATTACCACCTTAGTAGCTTTTATCCTCCTATTTAGATTAGTCACAGGCATAGGGTTAGAAGCAATTAGTCAGGGGAAAGGACTACTATTCAATCTTACCGATGCCCTGGGTCAACAAGATTTTTTACCCTTTCAAGACTTTCTCGATCGATTAGATTGGAATAAAATGGTGGGAACCCTACAAACTGGTTTAGCCACAGGTTTATCGGTCGTACAAGGAGTTTTTTCCAGTGTCTTTACCGGCGTTTTCGGGGCGGTGATCAGTGTTTATATGCTCATCGACGGTGATAAACTCTGGCGAAGTTTTTTGCAACTTCTCCCCCTAGCATACCGGGAGCGTTTTGCCAAGTCTTTTCGACAAAGTTTTCTGGGATTTATTCGCGGGCAACTGTTATTAATGCTCTTTTTATCGGTGACGAGTTTCTTAAGTTTTTCCCTATTGGGAATTCAATATGGGCTAATTTTAGCGGGTATTCTTGGTGTTATCGATGCTATCCCGGGTATCGGGGCAACCCTGGGCATTTTGTTGGTAACTATCTTGACTTTTACCTCCCAAGGACTAACAATTGCCGTTAAAGCTTTTATTGTCTGTGTTGTCTTGGTACAAATTCAAGATAATATTATTCGCCCTAAAGTTATGGGCAATGCCCTAGAATTAAACCCAGTAATTTTGTTTTTATCCCTCTTTATCGGCGAAAGAATTGCGGGATTATTAGGTATTTTTCTCTCCATTCCTATCGCGGGGATGATTGCGATCTGGATCAGTTACGGGGAAGAAAAACCAATAACAGATTTAGAGGAAAATCAGTTAGGAGAAAGTCAAGAGAATTAAGAGCCGATACCCAGTTTCTACTATACAATTAGGGAAATTTGTTATCTACAAAACTCGATCGCTACTCATGGAAAACCTAGATTTAAAGAAATCCTCGCCCCTCTTACTTATCTCACCGTTTTTTCTCTGGGGAACAGCGATGGTAGCGATGAAGGGTGTTATCCCCCACACCACCCCCCTATTTATGGCGGCAATTCGCCTTGTTCCCGCCGGAATGTTAGTTTTAATGGTAGCTTGGTTTTTAGGTCGTCCTCAGCCCAAAACCCTGCAAGCATGGTTATGGATTGCCCTTTTTGCTCTCATGGATGCCACTCTTTTTCAAGGTTTTCTGGCATTGGGGTTAAATCGCACCGGGGCGGGGTTAGGATCGGTAATTATTGACTCCCAACCCCTAGCGGTGGCTTTAATGTCCAGTTGGCTATTTAAAGAAGTTATCGGTGTCTGGGGATGGTTAGGATTGGGTTTAGGGATTGGGGGAATTAGTTTAATCGGCTTGCCCGATCAATGGTTTTATGACTTTTTTGGACAAAAAGCGGTAAATATTGACTTTAGCTGGCAGGAATTACTAAATAGCGGCGAAATGCTGATGCTTTTGGCTTCCCTATCCATGGCGGTGGGAACAGTGTTAATCCGGTTTGTCTGTCGTCATGCGGATCCCGTCAGCGCCACCGGATGGCACATGATTTTAGGAGGATTGCCGCTATTTTTAGCTTCAGGTTTCACCGAATCCCATCAATGGCAAAATGTAGATTTAAATGGTTGGTTAGCTTTAAGTTATGCCACGATTTTTGGTAGTGCGATCGCATATGGAATATTCTTTTATTTAGCCGCCAAAGGCAATTTAACCAGTTTAAGTTCTTTGACTTTTTTAACTCCGGTTTTTGCCCTCACTTTCGGGAATTTATTCCTCGGTGAGATGTTAAGTGTATTGCAATGGGCGGGGGTATCTTTAACCCTTGTTAGTATTTATTTAATCAATCAAAGGGAAAAAATATCCCCACAAGTGCGGGCAATTTTTGCTAATCTTTCCTCACTTATACCCAAAAGCAACTAACTCAATCTTGAGATAATACAGTTAGTTTTTCTCCCGATGGATCGTATTTAAAAAAGGCTTCTACGCCATAACCGCAGCGATCGCTATTATGGCAGAAAGCGGCGACTAAACTACCGCGACGAAAACAACCAATTTGACAGTAAACCTCGTCTGGTTGCAGACAGGCAACGGCTAGATTGAGCAGGGGAAAGAGATTGCGATCAGGATAAGAGGCGGTTTTTTCGCTTAAAAGGGTTAATTGCTCGGAAATAGGCGACATTAAAGCCGATCCCCAATCCTGATACTGTTGGGGCAGTTTTTCTAAGAATTTCTGTAAATCCATACCTTAGCTCTTGCAAAAGTGACGATCGTCACCCCTTAATCATAGATCGTTATCTTCGGGATGAAGTCACTGCCTTAATTGTGGAAGAGTGCTAATCTAACTATTAGCCTATTAGCACAAGTAGAGGAGCTTCTAATATGCCCTACAAATGCTTCCAGATCAAATTTTGGGGAGTACGGGGGAGCATTCCCTGTCCAGGTTCGGAAACCGTTCGTTATGGTGGTAATACTTCCTGTGTGGAGATGCAAGTCGGTAGAGAAAGATTAATTTTTGACGGTGGTACAGGGTTACACATCCTAGGACAGTCTTTGATGGCAGAAAGTCCAGCGAAAGCCCATTTATTTTTCAGCCACTCCCATTGGGATCATATTCAAGGTTTTCCTTTTTTTACCCCTGCTTTTATCAGGGGCAATACTTTTAAAATCTATGGGGTTCCCTCTCCCCAAGGGGCAACCTTAAAGCAAAGATTACACGATCAGATGTCACACCCTAATTTTCCCGTGCCTTTGCAGATTATGCGGGCTGATTTAGAATTTTATAATCTAGAAATGGGCGAAACCCTCCACTATGGCGATGTCAGCGTCGAAACCCGTCCTTTAAATCATCCAGGGGAAGCGGTGGGTTATCGGGTAAATTGGCAGGGTTTATCGGCAGCATATATTACCGATACCGAACATTTTCCTGATCGCCTTGATGATAACGTTCTGGCTTTGGCCTGGCAAGCGGATGTGATGATTATTGATGCTACCTACACCGATGAGGAATACAACGATCCTAAGTATTCTAAGGTGGGTTGGGGCCATTCCACTTGGCAGCAGGCAGTCAAAATCGCTCAAGCAGCGCAAGTTAAGCAGTTAGTTCTATTTCATCACGATCCCGCCCATAATGACGATTTTCTCGATCGCATTGGGGAACAGGTAAGAAAGATTCTGCCTCAAACTATTCTCGCCCAGGAAGGACTCTCGATCAAATTACGACCGGAAGGTTCTCGGATAGATGAAGCGTAACCTAAGTCACTGTTCCCCACCATGAAGATGACTGCTGTAGATGGTCAACAGCTTATCCCCGTGAGCGGAGATAGGATAGAATGATATAACTTCATCTGGGATTTTCTCTGGTGCTATATTATAAAAATGTCCAATCAATCCTCACCTAACTCCACAGAAATACAAGCAATTTTTGATCAGATCGCTCCCGAATATGACCGCCTTAATCAAGAATTAAGTTTAGGATTACACCGCGTCTGGAAATTAATGACAGTCAAATGGTGTCAACCCAAAAAAGGGGATTTTGCCCTCGATATCTGTTGTGGTAGCGGCGACCTGACTAACCTATTATCAAAACAAGTGGGTAAAACCGGCCAAGTGATCGGACTAGATTTTTCCCCACAACAATTAAAAATCGCCCGTCAACGTTTTAGCGCCACTAATATTAACTGGATGGAGGGGGATGCCCTTAATTTACCCTTTGCCGATTCTAGCTTTGATTGTGCCACTATTGGCTATGGATTACGCAATGTGGTCGATATTGCCCAATGTTTGGGGGAATTATACCGAGTCCTCAAACCGGGTGCTAAAGCGGCGATTCTGGACTTCCATCAACCCACCCAAACCATCGCCAAACTATTCCAAAACTGGTATCTCGATCATATCGTCGTTCCCGCTGCCGAGCGTTACGGTTTAACTGACCAGTACGCTTATATTAGTCCCAGTATCGATCGCTTTCCCCAGGGCCCAGAACAGGTAAAATTAGGCTATCAGTCGGGATTTTCCAGCGCTGTTCACTATCCACTCCTAGCAGGACTGATGGGAGTGTTAGTCTTGAAGAAATAACCTACTGACATTTCCGTTTATTTTTTGCTGCTAAATTGAATCTCCCTACTCTTTGGACATGGATATTACCGCCGATCGCGGGGGCAATTATTGGCTATTTTACGAACGATGTAGCCATAAAAATGCTATTTCGTCCCTACAAGGCGATTTATATCGGTAAGCGTCCTCTTCCCTTCACTCCGGGGTTAATTCCTCGCAATCAAGATCGATTAGCTGTCCGGGTATCGGATACTATCATGGGTTCCCTGTTAACCCCCGAAGAACTACAAAAACTGGCTAAACGACTCCTCGACACCGAAAGGGTACAGGGGGCGATACTCTGGCTGTTACAATTAGCTTTAAAACAAATAAAAGGCGATCGGCAAGCAAAAACCGCCGAGATTTTGGCGGCGATTCTTCACGATTTATTCGGGGAATCTTTAGCGAAATTACTAAAAGTTTTAGCCCGACGGCAGGATTTTTTAGAAAAACAGATCAATCAAATTTTTGATCGCCTAGTCTTGGAATTTTCTCTCAGTGAACAACAGGCGCGACAATTCTCCGATTGGCTATTAGAAACTGTCCTACCTGCTGATGTTATCCGTCTAGCTTTAATCGATTTTTTAACCGATCGCAATATTCAAGTTATCGATGAAGGATTTCGGGAAAAAACCAGTGGAACCTATTGGGTAGTAGCCAATTTATTCGGTTTACGCAATGCCCTGGCCCGCTTACGCACTTTTTGCCTTGATGAAAAGGATTTAGCTAATACCAGAATCAAAGAATTATTACTATCTTTAGAGATGCGTAATCGTCTGAAAAACTGGTTACAAGGTATCTCTTTGCAAAATTTACCTATCTCCACCGTCAGACAATTGCGTAAAACCACTAGGGATACGGTGCGAATTTATATTCAAGAAAGTGGCGAACAATTTCTGCAAGATTTTGGACAAACGATCGACTGGGATCAAATCGCTAATTTAATTATTAATCGTCTGCAATCTTCGGAGTCAATGACTACATCATTAGGGGTAATTAGTCAAGAGTTAGCGTTAATTTTAGAGCGTTATCTAGAGGAAGATTTAGAAAAATTAGTCGCCCAAATTATCCCGATTCTCAACATCGATCAAGTGATCCGCGATCGGGTAAATGCTACTTCCCCTGCTGATCTGGAAAATGCCATCCAAGGCATTGTTAAACAGGAATTACAGGGAATTGTTAATCTTGGTGGTATTCTCGGTCTTCTAGTTGGACTAATGCAAACAGTTATTTTAATCGCACAGAATAGAGGGTAATAATTGGTGGGTTAAACTAAGTTAACCCACCGGAATCATCCCGTTTATTTTTAAGGTAAAATCAAAAAACTTCCCTGACAGAAAAGAGTTTGATCGTCGAGAATAAAAGATTTAATCTCCACATCTTTGCCTAAATCGACGGTAAAGGGTTGCAAATCAACAGATAAATCTGGGGCTAAACCTTGCCATTGTCGGGGAATAATCCCTAAAGTGCGGGCATCTTCTAGGGCAATATCAGCACTAAAAATTACTTCCGCACCCGTTTCTCTATGGCCGAGAAGACAGAAATAACCCTGATTTAAGAGAACATTTTTCCAGTTAAAACGCTGTTGTGAGATAATTTCTCTGGCGTTAACAACTCCGTTATTTTCTAGGGAAAAAATTAGTAAATCGGCAAAAGCATTAACCAAAATAGTCGAGGCGATCGAATTATTTAAATCCTGCTCGTTAATTTCCACCTCACCGCTAACCCGAATAGGTTCCAAAATTTTTAGGGGTTTCCCTCGCAAAACCTGCCCGATATTAAGACGAATATTTTCCCCTCTTAATTGCGCTTTACCTAGATGTAAACCTTGATAAATCGCTTTTCCTACGGCTAAAAATACCCCGGGGATATAACCGCGCAAAATTTGCCGATCATGACCTTGCAGCTGCATTTCTAAATCTTCTATCTGTTCTACTTGCGTTCTTAAGAACAGACGTACTGCTGGCGGCAAAACCTTACTAATAATCTCACTTTGAGTATTGACCCACATAAACGTTATCTCACTCACTCCACAATGTTTCTAATTGTAACAGAGCTAGATCGATCGAACCATGAGGGGCTGCCGTCAGATATCATACTAAATCCGTTGAGTAGAGGCGAGTTATGAGGAGAGGCAAAAGGCAAAAGGCAAAAGGGAATAAATAATCAGTTTTTAACTAGGTAGGCGTTAAAAATTATCAGATGCCCCCCTTATCAAGGGGGGAAGGGGGGATCGGCACCCCCCTTATCAAGGGGGG
>NZ_JAQMSY010000108.1:0-6704 GCF_028329095.1 Microcystis sp. CS-574 | reverse complement strand
CCCCACACCCCACACCCCACACCCTGCCACCAGGAAAAACTTTTTGCCGCAAACCCTACTTAGGGTTTTCATCGCAACAGGGAATCCTGATGATAATCTGATTTCCCTCCTGTTTTACTCAGCAGACGGATATTTTCAATCAGGATTGATTTTTCTAACGCTTTAGCCATATCGTATAAAGTCAAGGCTGCCACAGATACCGCCGTTAAAGCCTCCATTTCTACACCGGTTTCCGATTTTGTCACCACTTCTGCCCGAATTTCGTAGCCGGGTAACTCTGCTTTCGGGATAATCTGAACATTGATTTTTTGCAGGGGTAAGGGATGGCAAAGGGGAATTAAACAGGAAGTTTGTTTGGCCGCCATAATTCCCGCTAGTCTGGCCGTCCCTAAAACGTCACCTTTAGGCGCATTTCCCTGTTCTATGGCTTCAAAAGTCGTTTTTAGCATTCTCACTTGTCCTAGGGCGATAGCAGTGCGTTTAGTGGGCATTTTCTCCGATACATCCACCATCTGGGCCTCGCCTTGGCTGTCGAGATGAGATAATTTTTCTTTACCCTCTTGCGTCATTGAATGAACCTGTGCTATAGTAGTTTACTGTTGAGAAAAACAAGGGCTTGTAGCTTAGTGGATTAGAGCGTGTGGCTACGGACCACAAGGTCGGGAGTTCGAGTCTCTCCAAGCCCGTTACATACAATGGCATATACTACAGGAATTAGGGACCTATGGTTCCTAATTTCTTTGGTTTTTTGCCCCATCTTCCCACTTTCCTATACTTTTTAAACAGGATTTAGTATCAGCAGCCAGTTTTGCCGAGGTATTTTTTACCCTCAAACAGTGAAAGAAACTAAACTTTTAGGATTGTATAATACTAAATCTGGTTATTAAAAACTGATTATTTATTCCCCCTTTTGCCTTTTGCCTGTTTTTATAAGTAACCTATGCTCAACGGATTTAGTATAATATGAATTCTCCTGCACCTGTGCCGACACCCTTTCAAGTTGCTTTAGAGCGTTACCAGAATGCTCTAAATTATTTAGATACTTCTCATAATAAATCTCTGAAAAAAGCACAGGCTTTAGAAATTATTGCCGCCAGAGATGCTCTTCATAAACAAATGGAAGCTGAGGCGGAAATTTCGGTTGATATGTCGTCAAAATTAATCGAACAAGATAATAGATTAAAACAGAAAAGCTACAAAATTACTCAAGTTCTTGACTTAGCTGAATATCGGGAGACTTTACCTATTTCTGCTCAGGCTTGGTGGTGGCATTTAGAAAGTAGGGAATCTCTGCATCCTTGCAATCGCTTTGATTGGCTATTGAGAAGCGGTAAACTGGTTTTATTAGGGGTTAATTTTACATTAATCGGAACGATTGCCACTCGGTTTCTTAGTGGTGGTTCAGGTTTGCCAGAAATAGCAGGTGTTATTTTTTCGACTTTCATTTCTTTATTACAAACTGAAAATGCTCTCACACGGACGCGCCAGAAGGGTTTTGTTAAGTTAATGAAATTGCTTGGGATTGCTGAACATTGGTATGAAGAAATACAGTTTTCTGTAACAGTAATAGTCTTTGCTTTTCTCTTGGGAATTTATCTAAATTTCTCTTGGTTTTCTGAGTTTTATAAGCAAGAAGGAAGCCATTTACAATCTCCTCCGCCAGCAAGTCAAGAACTTCCCAATTTAGCCTTAGCAGAAGAGAAGTATTTAAAAGCGATTGAGTTAGATCCAGATAATTTAGATGCTCATTATAAGTTGGCAACACTTTACGAAGAGTTACAGGATTTGACTAATGCGAAAAAACACTATTTAATCGCGGCAAAAGGTGGTTTTATAGATGCTTATAATAATCTCGCTTATTGGTATCTGCGCGATAATAAGAATGCAGAAGCAGTAGAGTTACTGGAAAAAGCTAAGAGATTATTAGCAGAAAAAGATGAAAAACTAGACCAATTTACTGAAGAGGAGAAACGCAATTTAGCATTACAAAAATATAGTATTTATAAAAATCTAGGCTGGGCCAGATTTAAGCAAAATCGCAGTGAAGATGCAATTCCTAATCTTTTAGTTGCTATTGGTATCGCTGAAAATCCAGCTTATCAGAAATTTATCCGCAATCCCGGTGCTGCTTTTTGTATTTATGCTCAACTTTTAGAAAAAGAAGACAAGAAATTATCTCAGGAAAATTGGCGTAAATGTCTTAATTTAGCTCAAGGTAGGGAAATTAACACAGAGGAGGAGCAATGGTTATATGAAGCGAGGAAAAAAATTAAAGTGAAGTAAAATTTACTGACTATTCTCTGAGTAAAGCGCTAAATCCTTCTTGCTGAAAATGCTTATCAAAGGTTAAGATTTCATTGATTTCCAGTTGTCTCATAATCTGCATGGAAGCACAATCAGTTAAGCTGTAACCTTTATCTAATCGTCTTTGATAAAAATCAAAAGCCTGCTGAAATTGTTCACTGGTTTGGGGAATGATTTCTATAGTAGAATCGTTTTTCAAATCGTTGGTTAAGTTAATAGCAGATTGGCGTAGATAATCTCCTCTTCCTGACAATGCGTTAAGTAATTCTGTCAAAATTATTTCGCTAGTAATTCCTGTAAATTTTCCTAGTCTTACTGTCATTAGTGTGGCAAGTTCATGGAGATTGTCTCTATAATCAGCGAGTGCTTGCAAATAGGATGTATCTAAGAAAATTTTTCTCATTCTTCCTCATCTTCTCTTGGTGCGCCGTACATATAGTGTTCAAAATTACGCGCAAAGTCTGTAGGTAAGTGTTTTCGCCATTCTGACTGGGGAACAAGTGCGCCAATTTCTGCAATTCTTTGCCAAAAAGGTTTTTTGCGGAATTCGGGATCAGCTTGAAGTTGAGCGAATTTTGCTTGTAATTCAGCTATTGTCGGAAGTTCCTCTATTGTCGGAATTTCTTCTGTGCGAGTGGGATTGTTTGGGGGATTCATAATCATTTAGTGGGATTAGTTTACTACATATATTCTAACTTTGAATTGACGTTAGTTCTGTGTTTGTTATTTTTCCTCATCTTCTCTCGGTGCGCCGTACATATAATGTTCCGCGTTACGCGCAAAGTCTGTAGGTAAGTGTTTTCGCCATTCTGATTGGGGAACAACGTTACCAATTTCTACAATTCTTTGCCAAAAAGGTTTTTTGCGAAATTCTGGATCATTTTCTAGTGCATCCCATTTAGCATCGAGTTCTTCCATTGATAACTCAGGCTCTTCGGATGTGTTAGAGGTTGAATGATTGTTTAAGTTAGTCATGATTAAAGTTTCCTTAGTGATAATAGGTTACTTTTATTATAGCATTTTCAAGTTGGATTGAGGTACGGAGATTATCGAGGGTAATTAACCACAGAGACACAAAGAACACAGAGATTATTCACCGATGTTATAATTTATAATGATGATGGCAAGAGAGCCGAATGTTTAACTGAAAGCTTGACATTATTTTATGTACAGACTATATTATATTTATGGAATAGAATATTATATTTGATCCAGATTTTAGGTTCTGGTTTTATCAACAAGAACAGGGACTTCAAAATGAAGTATTTGCTGTTTTAACTGTATTGATGAAACTTGGACCAGCACTGGGGAGACCACGAGTTGATACCATTGAAGGATCTTCTTTTAAGAATATGAAAGAGCTTCGTATTCAGTATAAAGGTGAACCTTGGCGTGTTTTATTTGCCTTTGATCCTCATCGACAAGCAATTTTACTTGTTGGGGGGAACAAGTCAGGTAACAAAAGATGGTACAAAGAAAATATTCCTATAGCAGATCAACGTTATCAAAAATATCTGGAAAAACTTAAGGAAGAAAAGTCATGAAAGAATATACCAACTTCTCGGAAGAATTTAATAAACTTTGTGGAGAACGACAAGCAATTATTAAAGCAAGAGCTTCCCAAATTTATCTGGAGGAACTTACGCTTAAGTATTTGCAGGAAAAACTAGGTTTATCTTTATCAGAATTGGCAAAGTATCTTGAAGTACAGCAATCAATAGTACCTAAACTTAAACAAGAGCAAAATCTAGAGCTAAATACACTGCGCGAAGTAGTTAACGCCTTAGGTGGAACTGTCGAAATTATTGTCAAAATTCCCAACAAAGAACCTATAATTATTGGTGACTATTCAGAAACGAAGTGTAATTAACCACAGAGACACAGAGGACACGGAGATTATTTGCCAATGTTATAATTTGTACTCAATAATAAAGGTGTTCGCTTTTGGAACACAATATTTAAGATGGAATTAACGGGAAGACTCCATGAACGCTATAAAGCAAAAATCTTAAATTGATAAAAGTCTAATCCGAAAAATACGATCTGTCACTGACACAATTGCTCCCGTCTTTAATGCTTTTGTACAATCTCGTAAAACTATAGTTAAACGCTGATTAATTAGATTGTAGTTTTCATTGCCTAAACGGAATAGGATGACACTTGGTAAATTATCACCACTAATAGCGAGAAGTTGAGAAAAATCTAGATCGACAGTTAAAATTATCCGCTTTTCTCTTTTTGCTTTGGCAAGAATTTACTGATCAGATAAAGTTTGTAAGCCTTCATCTCGAAGATGAACGACATAATAAACTTGTTCTCTTAACCATGAGACTGTACGCAGATAAATCCCCATATCGGCTAGAAACTCTATCTCCATTGCTCGATTAATTCAAAATGATGAACTTGTTCTCTGGCTAACCAAGAAGCATATAATAAACATTGGTGAATATCTTCTCTTTCTAGGTCAGGGTATTCCTCTAATATTTCCTCTATCGGCTTTTCGTTAGCAAGTAGATTAAGAATTAAAGAAACAGGAATACGCATTCCTCGAATACAGGCTTGACCTGCCATAATTTTGGAGTTAAAAGTAATTCGGTCTAATTGTTTTAAGGTCATATAGTTTCCAGAAATATGAAGATGATACCTGTGGTAATTTTATTATAGCTAATTCTATAGTTGCGAGTGGAAGTGGGAAATTACTCCTTCTGTGAGGGTGCAAAGCTTGTCTCCAACCCCATAGGGAAGATTAGGGAATGGTGAGGTTTTAAGTTGTAGTAGTATAGTATAACAAGTTAGACGAGAAAACGGTTTTTTTAAAAAAACCCGTTTTCTGAAATCGCACCGGATTATGACTAAAGTTCAACAACGAACCTAATTAAAGCCAAACCCCAATTGATTCAACCCATGAATAAATTTCTCAAAATCTTTACCCCCATTTCCCTGATATTAATTACGGTAGGATTTCCGGCGGCGACTTTTAGCAACACTGTTGGAGTTAACACGATTTTTCAGGTAAAAGGGAAAGTTACCGTTAAAAAACCACAATGGAAGAAATCTCTTCCCGCTTCTGTCGGACTTACCCTCAGTTTTGATGATGAGTTAGAAGTGGCAGCTAACGCTTCCGTTAAGGTTTATTGTAGTAATCTCAAGCAGTGGACGGTTAAAACAGGAAAGTATATTGTTTCTAGTGGCTGTCCTCGGGGAAATCCTGTGATTTCACTTCCCAATATTAATAATACAACCCTCCGTCCCCCAGGAAAAACAGAGAAAGTTTTAGCAAAATTACCTTACCTAATTACTCCTCGTCAAACGAATATTCTCACCAATCGTCCTCCACTGCGGTGGAATGCTGTTCCGGGTGCAACTAATTATACTATCAAAATAGATGGGGTTAATTGGGAAACGCAGACAAATAAAACTGAAATAGTCTATCCCGGTGAACCTCCTCTGGAAGCAGGAAAGCGATATCGAGTAACCATAGAAGCTGATAATGGTGCGTCTTCTAGACGTGATGATGAAAACGTCGGGTTTACAGTATTAGATGAACAGACGAAGAAAACGGTTTTAGATGCTGTTAAAGCTGTTCAACAGCAGCAATTATCCCCGGAGGAAGCAGGGTTAGTTTTAGCGCATCTTTATCGAGGTTATGGGTTGTATGGGGATGCGGTTGAGGTATTAGAAGGATTGGTGAAGCAAAATAGTCAGGTTGCTACGGTTTATCAACTGTTAGGGGATACTTACCTTAAGATTGGTTTACCTCAGTTGGCAAAAAAACCTTATGAAAAAGCGTTAAAACTGGCAACAAATACGCAGAATTTGTCAGTGCAAGCGGAGATACAAGCGGGTTTAGGAATAGCTTATCGTCTCTTGGGAAATAAGAATGAGGCGATACAGTGGTTAACCAAGGCGAAGGGGACTTATAATCAGTTAGGGGATACTTCGCAGGTTCAGGAATTGGCTAAAACAATTAATGAAATTTTAAAGAGGGAGTAAGGATGGAAGTTATAGCACTCCCGTAGGGGCGAAGCATTCGGGCAATAACCTATCGCTGAAACCGTAGATTTCTTATCCGAATGCTTCGCCCCTACAACTTATTTGAAATTACTATAAATTATGGATAATGGCTACTACTTTTGTACGGAGGTAATTACACAATGGATAAAGATAAACTCATAAAATATCGTCAAGCAGTGCAAAATTTGTTAAGTCGCTATGTAGCAGAAGATGTTACCAGTGAAGACGTAGAAGTACAATTAATAGGCTCTTCGGGAATTGTTATGCGAATAATTAACTTAAAATAAAATTCGATGAGAGTACCTAAGCTCAAAAGTAGCTGAAATCCATACAGGGAAGGACTTAAGGCACAAACAGGTTAATGCCAAAAGATAGACAATTAAGTT
>NZ_JAQMSY010000107.1:0-10567 GCF_028329095.1 Microcystis sp. CS-574 | reverse complement strand
CTCCAATCCAACAGAGTTTTTAGATTTATTCAGCAAGCTCTATCTAGGGTTTGCTGAATAAGTACGGGCGAAGCATTCGGATAGAAAATCTACCTTTTCACCGATAGGTTATTGTCCGAATGCTTCGCCCCTACAGGACGCGGGCCGATGAAGACGCAAGGTTTTGAACGACGATTCTCTCAAAATCTTGCACCTGTGGGAGCGAGAAAAGCCCCAAAACCTTTACTTTGCCTACATTTCAAATTTATTCAGCAAACCCTATCTAGCCGGTCTGAGATTAACCCTAGCCAAACTCATCCAACGCTCGCAAAGTTGGGAAGCGCACCTAGCCCAGGGAGATACCCACCGACTACGGCGGGATATCTTCGATTCTTACGAATTCACCAGAATATCGGATATTGTTGTGATCGCCGTCGTTCACTCACCGAAATACAGGTGAACCAGATTGCTCGTCCAGGTTGCCACCCCCGTGCCGAAAAAATCCGCGTCTTCCGTCCAGATCGGGCATTCCAGCAATAAAGCCAGCGCCACGACTGGCCAATCGTCCACATCCCGCGCGGCGATGCGTTTTCTAGCCTCCCCCTCGTAAGAAGCGTACAGGCTGTTATCCACGATCCGCACCCAACCGGTCAAACCTTCCAAGACTGCCATCGCGTCCTCGCTCCCTAGGTCGCGTTTCTCGAAAAGAATCGGTAAATATCGCCTTGCGTCGGCGTAACAGCGATCGGTCGTAAAAAAATCTACCGTGGGAGCGAACCGAGCGATCATCTCCCGTACCTTTTTCCCCAACACGGCACGGATGAGAATATTGGCATCCAGAACGATTCTTTTCGTCATGGCAGAAAGCCTAACGCTCGCCTTCCCGGAGTTGACGGAATTCGCGAACGAGCGCATCTTCAGAAAGTCCCTGTTCGCGTAAAAGCGCATCCAACCTCTCGGCGGCGCGTTTTAACCCATCGATCTCCGCTTCCGATGGCTGCGGTCGTGCCGGCAAGAAATAGCCCACCGTCTGACCCTGGCAAGTGACGGCGATGGGAGTAGTAGAACTCAAATATTTGGCGAGATGATCCCGGAATTCTCCCATTCCGATTTTTTCTAGCATAGACTATTGCTTTTCCCGCTTGTGTACTGTTGTGTAGATAATTTTAGCAGAAAAATCTGTAGGCCGGGTGCAACCCAAAAGCCAGCTTCTTGGAGACGTTCAAAGGTTACTCTTGAACTACTCTCAATTCCGTTGAGAGTAGTTCACTTCATCAGCTACAGCTTCAGGAATGACCACAAGCTCATACAGTTCTTGTAGGATCATAATTTGGTCAATTAAGAGCAGGTAGCAAATCGGAGAAGTGTCAGAAACAACTATCATTTCGCTCTGAGTTCTTTGAGAGTTTGCAAATCGCGTTCCAGTTCAGTTTCATCATAATTCAGATAGACTCCCATCCGCTTTAAAAAGGCATGAGTTTCTAACCGAGAAGGTAATTGAAGGATGCGTCCAACTTCGGCCGTACTCAAGATACCGGCACGGTAAGCATCAGCAATAACCATTTCCAGCAGTTTATGAGCCAAATTATCGCCTGTTTGACCTAATCTCTGGGCGATTTCGTCGGGAATATCAACAGTGATTTTCATAAAATTATCGGAGTCGCTACCAGTTAGTTTTATCATAGGTGAAATAGATGGCTCTTCCAGTTTTTGTGTGGAAGGAAGAAGAATAGGGATAATTTGGGTGCATCTCAATTTGGTCGAAATATCTATAGGACATTTTGGGCGCACGCAGTTCGATAAACTCACTGATCACGATGCGCCCCTACCATTGGTGTAATAATAGGATTGTAGGGGCGAATTGCATTCGCCCTCTTTGATTTTTACAGTTTATTTTAAATAAATCAAGAGATTTAACCCCGGAATCGTGCGCGAGAGAGTCCAGAGAAGGAGAGTAATATAAAAGATGCCGATACCCCATTGATACCAAACTAAAAAAGAAATAATAGCGGGTAATTCTCGATCGCGAACTCGCCAATCATTAAAGCCTAATTTTAGCAAATTATTGAGACTTAAATCATAATAATTTAACCAATTCCAACGCTTTTGCCAAGAAATAGGAGTATAACGATCGCGAAAGAGGGGAAATTCGGGAACCACGGGTAAACGGGTGATTAATAAGCGTAATTGTCGCATACTACCATCTTGCAGAAAATAGGAACTATCCATTAAATCGTGATAGCGTCCCCGACGATAAAGTTCGATAATTAAAATTAGGGGTAAGGGGACAAGAATTAGGGCAATAGCTGTTAAAGTTAGTAGGGGACGACTGGCAGATTGCAGGATATTAAACACACCAGAAAGGGTGAGAATAATATAGCTAGTTACCATACAAAAGATTTCATAACGACTAGGAATTACTGGTTTAGGAGTGAGACGACGCACGCGATCAATTAACCAAAATAAACAGCCAAAATAGGCAAAAATTATGATTCCTGTCCCGAAAACTAAACTAAAATTTGTACCATCTTGACTTAAGAGTAATAGTAAAGTAAGGAAAGAAGTATGCAGAAAATCAGCTACCCAAGTGAGGTTAATTAGGCGAATAAATGAGATATTATTTAGTTTTTCTTTTAACTGTTGTAATCGCAATTTTTCGGTTTTGTATTCAATTTGATTAGCATCGGCAATTTGTTCTAGGGAGCGAAAATTACGAACTAAATTTCTTAAAACTGTCTCATTTCCTGCTAGGTTTGGTAAATAAATTGCCTGACCAATTACTCCTCTATCTCCTAGGATTTTAGCTTTATCGGAATCAAAAGCTAATCCCGATACACTCAAATAACTATTTTTAGTAAAAGTGGAATTACTAAAATCTACCTGATCTAAAAGTTTCACATCTTGAAAACTAACGACACCATTAAAATAACTAGACCGGAAAGCGCCTGATTTTTCAAAAGTGGCATTTCTAAAGGTTAATAAACTTAAAAATCTACTCTTAGAAAATAGCGGACGATCTCGCCATTGACTTTGGTAAAAATTAGCTTCTTTTTGCCAGAAAGTACGGGTAAAATCTGCGAGTTTATCGTATTTAGTTTGATCAAAATAAGCTTCAGCAGTAAAATGACTGCCATGGAAGTTAGTAATACTTTTAAAATGTACGCTGCGAAAGATGGCTTTATTTAAAAATTGACTTTGACTAAAATTTACATCTCCCATAAAATTAGCTTTTGTAAATTTTGCCACCCTAGCAAAACGCGATTCTACCCAATTACTTTCACGACTAAATTTTGCTGCCATTGCTTCGACAATTTGCAGAAAAAAAGTCTTAGAAAAGTCCACTTCTCCCATAAATACAGTTCCCTGCAACTTCACCGGTCCACGAAATACTGTGACATTAAAAACCGGTTCATCGCTATCGAATAAAAAATTTTCGTCCTGTTGTAATAACTGTTCTTCTGTGGGTGATAACAAGGTAGCAAGGGCCACTTTTGTTAAAGGAGTCGGTAAACCCAGACGGGAAGCGATAAAATTGCCTTGAATTAAGGAATTACTAAAATCTAAACCTAGGGGTTGTTTAGCGCGATTAATTTGACCTTGAATCTGTTGATAAAATTGTTCTTGTAGTTCCTTATTTTCATCGCGGATATCGATAACTAAATTGGCTAAATCGATAGTAGTCATCCCTTCTTTAAGGACGGGTGCGCTTAAACGTTCCTGCAATAAAGTTACTGTTAAAGGAACCCTATCCACTACTGCCAAACTAGGGAGAGAATGTAAACAGAAAAACAGAAGAACAATGATTAGTAACCAGCAGCTTTTCAACAACGCACCCACGACAGTTATTTTCCTAAACAAGCTTGGATAGCCATTTCTAAGTCCTCTTGGTTTAAATCGGTAATAACAAAGACTTCCTGAACACTTTTTCCTGTCCTCGCAATCAGCTTAAAACCACCACGAATTGGCACTGATATCCGCAATTGTAACCGCGGACAATGACCTTTTGAGCGAGAAAGTACCCCGGGGGTGACAGTGGTGATTCCTTGATAAGTAATTAACTTTTCTAATACCGCAATCAACCCCGGTATATGAGTAGAATGATTCCAAACTAAGCGACCATTATTCATAATTATGCGGCCTCTAGGGGAGCCATGGTTAATCCTTCCCGTCGCAATTGTTGGTGATAAAGTTCCGCTTGTTCTTGGGGACCTGTCCAGACAATTGCCTGTCCTTGGTAGTGAACTTGATTAGTTAATTCCCAAGCTCGATCGGTAGTCATATCCGGGATATATTTAATTAAACAATTGGCCACATGATCGAAGGTGTTAAAGTCATCGTTGAGAACAATAACTTTATAGTTGGGATAAGTCTTTTTCACCCCTTGGGTGGACTTATCTAAGGTGGTACTGGGTGCGCTGGCCATAGAAGTTACAATAGGTTAAGGTTTTTGCGGTTAAATTCGAGCATTTTGACAACAATTAAGCGGCAAAAGCCACAGAATTATTCTTCAAAACTTGGTGATAGTAATTTAATAACTGTTTGGTGGCCGCTTGCCATGCCCATTTTTCCGCTTCTAGACGCGCATTTCGTCGTAATTCCTCTCTTTCTGCCTTGGCGGTTAGTAATCTCTGGGTGGCACTAATTAAACCTTTTTCATCCCTAGGATCGAAGAGATGACCATTAACTCCATCGGTGACAATATCGGGAATTCCCCCCGAATTTGCTGCCACCACCGGACAACCGGCAGCCATGGATTCTAAGAGTACCAAACCGAGGGTTTCTGTGCGTGAGGGAAAAAGAAAAGCATCTGCGGAAGCAAAAGCGGAGGCTAATTCTAACCCCTGTAAATAACCGACAAAATGGGTATTTGTGTCGGCAAAATGACTTGTTAAAGCTTCCCGATGGGGACCGTCTCCCACAATGGCAAATCTTGCTTCGGGAATCGCTTCTAAGACTGGTTTAATGCGATCAATTTCTTTTTCGGCCGACACTCGACCGACGTATAATAAGAGAGGACTATCGGGGTTATTTTGGGATAATTTCAGTCTCATAGCCGGGGATTTTAAATGAGGTTGAAATAATTCCGTATCGACTCCCCTTTGCCAAAGCTCGACCTTTTCAATGCCACGACTAGATAATTCTTGCACCATAGCGGTGGAAGTGCAGAGATTTAAACTTGCTTGATTGTGGGCCAGTTTTAATAATTCCCAGAGTAATCCTTCTAGGGAACCTAATCCATAGTGTTGTAGGTATTGGGGGAGATGGGTATGATAGGAAGCGACGAGGGGAATGTTCATAGTTTTGGCAAAATAAATGCCTCCCACCCCTAAAACAGCCGGGTTAACCACATGAATAATGTCAGGTTTAAACCTCTCTAAAGCTTGACCGACGGAAGGCCGGGGGAAAGCCATTTTTAATTCCGGATATAGGGGTAAGGGAATCCCTGTAACTCCATGAATTTTAGCACCTTTGTACTCTTTTAAACCGCCATCGGGAGAGAAAACTAATACCTGATGACCTAATCTTTGTAGGTGTTCTACGGTATGTTTAAGACGGGTGACAATTCCATCGATTTTCGGTAAGAAAGTTTCTGTAAAAAGAGCAATTCGCATAGAGAAAACAAGGTTAAGTAATAATTAAGGGCAAGCTTTTTGAGATAGCTAGGAATAATTACTGAATTTCTCAAGGCAATTAACTCCCCAATTAATCATAGATCAGAAAGGCCAAAGGTTTTAATCACTCGATCGCTACCTTCGATAACCACCGTCGCTCGATAATTATCGCCGATTGCCGCTGTCCATAATTGCCATTCCCCCGCCACATTGTCTAATTTTAAGGGATTGAGGCCTACTTCCACTCGATCGAGTCCCCCGCTAATTCCCGTTCCCAGTGCCTTTAAATAAGCCTCTTTTGCCGTCCACAACTGAAAAAATAGCTTTTCCTTCTCTGCGGACTTTTCAACAAGCTCGTGTTCTCTAGCACAAAAAAACCTTTTTGTCAAGCTATCTAAATCTTTCATCTGGCGCATTTTCTCTAAATCTACCCCAATGCGAGCGGTTAAAGTCAAGCCACAGATTGCCATATCTTCGGAATGGGAGAGATTAAACTGTAATTGGTAGTTAATACTCGGTTTTCCCCGTTCACTGTAGATAAAATCGATTTTTTCGGGACTTATCGCCAAATATGACCCTAAAATCTCGCGTAAACATCCCCTAGCCACCAAAAAACGCCGCTTGTGTTGGGGAAAATGGTAACGATTAGCTCTAATTATTTCATCTTCCGAGAGCAAAGAAGCCAGTTTTTCTAGTCTATCCCCAGAGGGATCAAGACTGATAAAATAGAGATGAACCTCATCGGTAGATATAAACATTAAACTCAGAAGCACTCAAATAATTAATTATCGGTAAATTTTACCGTAAAATGAGAATTGCCGACTCAAGAATTTATCCACCTTCTAACTCTTGACTTTGCAGCACACCTATGAACTTTTTTCATACTGAAGACCATCTCCAACATTTCGGTACAGATATTTTAGAAACAACTTGGCGAGAATTTCCCCAATTAGCTCAAGAACAAATTGCCCTAACTTGGATAGTATATGATCCTCCTGTTATCGTCAACACGGGGGGAGCAATTTCTCACGAAGAATTCTGGAAATATTCCCCCCGCGGATTTAGTTATCGCGGACAAGAAAGAACCTATCCCGCTAGTTTAGTGAAATTGTTTTATCTAGTAGCAATTCATGAGTGGTTAGAGGGGGGAATGATTGCCGAAAGCAGCGAATTAAATCGCGCCATTCGTGACATGATTGTTGACTCTAGTAATGATGCTACCAGTTTAGTTGTAGATCTGGTTACGGGAACCACTAGCGGTCCAGAAATTGCCGCCGGTCCCTTTGAAACTTGGAAGCAACAACGCAACATAGTTAATCGTTATTTTCAATCCCTAAATTGGCCAGAATTAGCGACAATTAACGTTAATCAAAAAACTTGGTCTGATGGTCCCTATGGACGTGAACGCGCTTTTTTAGGGGAATTAATGGAGAATCGCAATATGTTGACTAGCAATGCAGTGGCGCGTTTAATTCATACTATTATTGGGGGGATTGCTGTTTCTTCCCAACGTTCCCAAATGATGATGTCTTTACTAAAACGTAGTCTTAATCCTGCTGATTGGACAAGTCAAGGAGATGATACACAAATCTTAGGATTTCTGGGACAAGGATTACCAGAAAATAGTCAAATTTGGTCAAAAGCTGGTTGGACAAGTCAAGTACGTCACGATGCAGCCTATATTGAAATTCCCCATCATACTCCCTATCTATTGGTGGTATTTACCGAGGGAAAAGATAACAGTCAAAATCGCTCAATTTTACCTTTTATTTCCCAGAAGGTAGCCGAGAAAATTATGCAGTTCAATTAATTGAAGCTGTGGGTAGGATGATTTTCTCTGTCATTGTCAAAAGTGCTAGATAAACATCCTACTGTCATGAACCCGTAAATTGACTGATGTGCATCTCAATATGTAGCTTTTCTGGGATAGATGGGGTTTGTTCTTGCAGCTGAAATACTCGATTAAGTTTAGTCTGTGCTTCACCTTGACGAGAAGGACTGTCATCATTTAAACTAACAATAAGTTGTTCTTAAGTATTTCCTCAAATGTGTGACTTTCAATCCTCATCATTGTCATAACGAAAGGGAAGTGGAGAGTAAACTAATTGTCCAGTATTTACTCCCAAAACTAGGCTACAATGCCGAACATTGGTATCAACAAGTTAGCTTCGGTAAAGTCCGCTTAGATTTCCTTGTTTCCGCTCAAAAACCTATCAATAAAAGGCAGTTTTTTGCCTCTCACTGTCTAATTATCGAGGCTAAAAATCCCAGAGAAAAGCTCATCAATCATCGTCACCGCTTAGGTTATTATCTCAACTATTTTAAAGTGCAGTGGGGATTATTAACCAATGGTGATGAGATTCAACTTTATCGAAGAAAACCCGATAAAATTTATTTAGTTTTTAGATGTTCTGGGTTAGAAATTGCCTCTCACTTAGAACAGTTAAAATCTCTGATTGGTTACGAAACCTTATCTTTAGGTATTCCACCGCTCAATTCTCCAACAATCAACCACAGAAACCCCATGAAAACCATCGCAATTTATCATCATAAAGGTGGTGTTGGCAAAACCACCGTCGCTACCAATCTAGCGGCAGCTTTGAGTAAAAAAGGCAAGCGAGTATTATTAATTGATATTGATGCTCAAGCTAATAGTACCTTTGCCGTTGGTTTAATTAAGTTTCAATTCGATGATGACGATGATTTAAAAGATAAAAATGTCTTTCATTTACTAGATAACAGTAACCGCATTTTTATTGAGAATATCGTCAGAAAGTCTCAAGGATTCAATCATCCAGAAATTGATGTTATTCCCTCTCACATATCTTTAATTGCTAACCAAGCAAAAATTAAAGATAATGCGGCGGTATTTGCTAGATTGGCAAGAAAATTAGAGAAAGTAAATAATCAATACGATATTGTAATTATTGATGCACCTCCCGCACTTGATTTATATGCACGCATTGCTTTAATTGCAGCTGACTATCTGATAATCCCTTCTGATCTTAAACCATTTTCTAATCAAGGATTAGATAGCGTTAAAAACTTTGTTCAAGAGGAAATCAATGAAAGTCGTGGAGATTTGGGTAAACCAACCCTACAAATTTTAGGCGTTTTACCTTCCAAAATTTCCACCCATGCTCAATACTTAAAATATAATTTTCCCAAACAAAAACAAGTGATTCCAGACAAATATAATTTACCTTTGATGGAATCGACTATCTCGGAAAGAATGCCTTTATCTCGCTGTATAAATCAATACGTTACCGTGGGAGATTTAGAAATTCCTGCCCCCCAATCTATAATCGATTATGCCGAACATCAAGCTGATGCGGGAGTATCAGCAGCAGAATTTGAAGCCTTAGCAATTGAAGTTTTAGCTAAAATAGGAGTTAAATAAATGTGGAAATTTTTACGAGTCGATATTACTGATATTAATCCTTCCCTTCCCAGAGAAACCTTTTCCGAAACTGAATTAGAGAATTTAGCCAATCTTATTATTGAAATGGGTGGACTTATTCGCCCTGCTATTCTCAAAAAAGCTGATAATAAAAAAGTTGATGAACGTTATGATATTATCAGTGGAGATTTAGAATATTATGCTTCTGTCATCGCCAATCAGAAAGTTCCTGACATCGAGATGATTAACGCTTTTGTAGTTGATAAAGAAGCGGAGAGTATCGCTTTACAGCAAATGAAGTTATTATCCTCTTCTCCTGGGTTAATTACCAGGCCCGAAAAAATAGATAATCCTCTAGAATTGAGGATGAGTAATCTTGAAAAACGATTAGAAACCCAGTTACAAGCAATCCGAGAGGAGTACCAAAAAGAAATCAAAAGACTGGAAGAAAAAATTATTATTTCTCCTCCTTCTCCTCCTTCTAAGTCGATTTTAGAGCTTTTGAATACCTGTGACGCTAATCAACTTAACAAAGCGAGAATCCCACCTGCATCTGTTAATGACTTTCTGAAAAAACGTTCAGAAAAGCCCTTTGATTCTTTGGAAGATATCCTAAATCGCCCAGTGTCAGGAGTTAAAGAGAAAAGATTAATTAAGCTTGTCGATTATTTGCTGACTTCTAATTGATTTTTGTGGGTGTGTTGAGCTACTTTAACACACCCTACCGATGGATGTTATAATAATGGAAGATCAGGAAAAAATTCTGATCCGATAGTGGGCAAAGATTAACCAGAAGAAGGGTGAAAAGAGAAAACTTATGACAACTACCCCAGTAATAGCTGCTTTTTTAACAATTCCGGTGGTGATTCGGTAGTAGTGATGGTGGCTTAATCCTTTGCTTTGCTGTGCATTGTAGTCATGGATAAAATACCAAAGGGTTCCCCAACGTGATTCTCCATTTTTTTAGAGAAAGATAGACTCTCTCTCACCAGCCGAGAAATCCTTTGTCTAAAGGTATTATTTAATCTTTCAATAGGATTAGTTTGATCAGTTTCTTTTCCGACTGGTTGATGACGTTTACTAGGAATTACTGTCTTATAGGACTCCCAAAAGTCTGTGTAAGCAACCGCGCATTGTCGGTAAACACCTGGTAAACTAGCCCCAAAGTTTTTTGGCTGATTGACGACTCCTATCTCCGCGCATAGCAACCAATAATTTCCCTTGTATTTCTATCAATTAACCGCCAAATATAAACCTTTATCGTCTTAGAAAAAACAAAAGACCACATCTCATCACATTCTATAACCAATTTACCTTTTAGTTTGTCCGAAACCTTTATTTGACGGGGACAGCCGCCAGTTTATTGTTGACATAATTTTGTAACCATGACCAACTTACTCCTGTTACTCTAGCAATTACTCGTAAGGAAATTCGTTCGAGTAGGAGTTTATCAATTAATTGTTTGGTTTCGTCAGAGACGGTTTTATTAGTGGGATTGATCACAAACTGACGACCACATTCTTTACATTGACGTTTGGGTTTTCCATTATGAATAGAACCATTCTTAATCCTATGG
>NZ_JAQMSY010000106.1:0-16242 GCF_028329095.1 Microcystis sp. CS-574 | reverse complement strand
TCCCAAGCTCAAAAAGAAACAGATAAGCAAATTAACAGAGTTAGTAAGCAGATTGGGGAGTTGGGCAATCGTTTAGGAGAGTTTGTCGAGTGGCAAGTACGTCCTGCGGTGGTGCGTCTTTTTCAGGAGCGGGGTATTGATGTCCATGAGTTTCACCCTGGCATTTCGGTAAAACGGGATAATGAGGGTTTAGAGATTGATCTATTGGTAGTGAATGATACGGATGCCATTTTAGTGGAGGTCAAAAGTAAGTTAACTCAAAGGGATGTGGATGAGCATTTACAACGTTTGGCGAAGTTTAAGCGGTTAATGCCTCGTTTTCGAGATGTAAAGGCCTTGGGAGCGGTGGCAGCGATGATTGTTCCCAATGAGGTGGCGAGTTATGGTTGTCGTCAGGGTTTATTTGTGTTGGTGCAGTCAGGGGAAAATGTAATAATTTTAAATGATGCAGAGTTTACGCCCCGGGTTTGGTAGGTTTAGCTTTTTCTCGAAATCTTCTAGGTTCTGTGTGATCAGTTTAACTTACATAGGATCGATCTTTGTGTCCTTTGTGTCTCTGTGGTTCCTTCCACTCCCTCGCTAGGAGAAATATATCTTAAAATACATTTTACCCACCAAATCCAAGAGAGCCATGAGAGTGAAGAGATTGAAAATTTAGAGATTTTATTTTTCTCCAAACGTTTAGAGTCTCAAACCCAATTTGAATTACTATTAGAGGAAAATTTAAAAATGACTGAGCCATTAACAGCAGGTTTACTTGTCACCTTAGCAGTACAAGAGTTTGTGAAGTCTGGGACGGGGGATTTAGCGAAACGCTTTACGGCTGAAGCTTTGGCTAAGATTCCCATTTTATGGGAAAAGATCAAAACTCGCTTAACAGGAAAATCTCCTAAAGTTGATGAAGCATTGGCTAAGGTTGAAAGTGGTGATAGTACAGCGATCGCAACTTTGACTAAAAATTTAGATGTGATTTTAGATGAAGACTTCCTTTTTGCTGAGGAGTTACAGATTTTAGGACAAGCAATTCAAGCAGGGGAAATCACCCAAGTTGGTTTAAGAGATGTTACGGCAGGTCGCATAGAAGCAGAAATCAAGCAAAAAGCTAAGGGCGATCTTGTTGAACAAATTGGTGCGCAGCAGATCAAAGCGGATGGAGATGCTATTTTTATAATTGAGCAAGAAACTAACTAATTTTATAACGATTATGGATAACAAAAATACTCAGACAGGGATTAAAGATTCAACATTTGGTGATTATGCTCAAATTGAGATTAACCAAACGATTAATTTACCAAAAGTAAGTACAACGATTCCCAGTGATGTACGACAAGGATCACCCAATTTTGTCGGGAGACAGCAAGACTTAAAAAACTTGCATGAGGCGTTACAAAATGAGGGTAAGGTTTCGGTTTGTGCGGTGCGGGGTATGGGAGGTGTGGGTAAGACTGAGTTAGCGGTTCAGTATGCGTTATCAAGGGAGTTTCAACAGCGATATGTGGCTTGTTATTGGTTTTCTCTCAATCAAGGGGATTTAGCGACTCAAATTTTATTAAAAGCTGCGCCTTATTTAGCAATGCCGGAGAAGTTACAGAAATTGGGAAGTGTTGAGGAACAGGTGAAGTGGTGTTGGCAAAACTGGCATCCTCAAGAGGGACAAATTTTACTTGTTATTGATGATGTTAAAAGCTTAGAAGATATTCCTCAAGAATTGCTCCCAATTTCCTCTCGTTTTAAGGTGATGCTAACGACGCGACAAAGGAATCTGAGTCTGAGGTTTTGGGAGTTATCGTTAGGGGTGTTGTCAGAAGCGGAGTCTCTTGAACTGTTAACAAAAATTGTCGATGCTGAACTCACTTCGCGCATTGAAAATGAGATAGAAACAGCCAAGGAGATTTGTCGTTATCTGGGTTATTTACCTTTAGCATTAGAGTTGGTTGCTAAATATTTAAAAGATGACCGGATGTTGTCTCTGGAAGATTATTTACAGCAGTTGAGTCTTGAGGATGAGTCGCTTTCCGATGAAATGGTGAGGGGAATTACGGCTGAGAGGGGTGTGATAGCTGCGTTTAATTTGAGTTGGCAACGTTTGCAACGTTTAGCAACTCAGTTGGCGATGCTGTTGGGAAGGTTTGCTGCTGCTGCTATTCCTTGGCAGGATTTGGTGGAACCGACGATAAACAGTTTGGGATGGGAGAAGAAAGCAGTCAAGGATGCACGCAAGCAGTTAGATAATTTGTCTCTGATTGAGATTGAGAATGGTAAAAATATTGTTATTCATGCTTTGTTGAGAGAGTATTTTCGTTATCAAAGTAAGCAGGAAGGGGATGATTTTATTCATGTTCTGCAAGGAGGAATTGCGAGTAGTGGAATTGCCGTAGCAAAGACTATTCCCCAGAATCCCGTTATTGCAGATATTGACAGAGTGCGTCTGGCTATTCCTCATCTGGAGTTACTGAGTCAAGAGATGCTGGATGATATTCCTAATCCTGATGATGATAATTTAATGTGGGCATTTGTTGGGGTAGCATGGTTTTATGAGGGGCAAGGACAGTATAACTCGGCAGAAAGATATTTTGATAATTGTCTCGAAGCGGTACAATCTCGCTTAGGAGACAATCATCCCCATGTGGCAACTTCCCTCAACAATTTAGCAGGATTGTACAAATCCCAAGGCAGGTACACAGAAGCGGAACCTCTCTATCTAGAAGCATTAGATTTGTATAAACGACTCTTCAGAGACAATCATACCCATGTGGCAACTTCCCTCAACAATTTAGCACAGCTGTACAAATACCAAGGCAGGTACAAAGAAGCGGAACCTCTCTTTTTACAAGCTTTAGCAATTGGCGAGCAAGCTTTAGGGGAGAATCATCCTACTACTGTTAGGATTCGGGAAAACTTAGAGTCGCTCCCGTAGGATGGGTTATTAACCTATCCGATAATACAACAATATAAAATAATACAATCACCTTCAATCAACCAAACAATCATGACTACACTCAAAGATATTGAATCCGCGATTCTCCAGTTGCCTGACGAAGAAATCCATCAATTATCAGCTTGGTTACAAGACTATCTTGATGATAGTTGGGACAAACAGATAAAAAACGATCTCGAATCAGGGAAACTCGATCGACTATTACAAAAAGTCAACAATGATATCAGTAACAATCAAGTTAAGCCTTTAGATGAAATCCTTAACAACTCCTGATTTTTGGCAATGTTATGCCAACTTACCTCCCTACATTAAGCAACAGGCAAAAAAAGCCTATCGTCTCTGGATTAGTAATGTTTTCCATCGATCATTACATTTCAAGAAAGTAGGGAAAAATGTCTGGTCAGTCCGAATAACTGAGAATTATAGAGCTTTAGCATTGAAAAAAGGTGAAGATTATTACTGGTTTTGGATTGGTTCTCATGATGAGTATGAAGAGTTAATTAAATAGAAGGAGAAAATTAACCATGCTAGATCCTAAAGAATTTCGCAATATTATCCACCAAGATTTTACTGAAGTTACCTCACAGGAATTTTTGGCAAATCAAAAAAAATACTGTCCAGAAATTTTTGAAGGCGATAACTATCCCAATATCACTGAAAATCTTAATAATTTAGCAAAACTCTACCACTCTCAAGTAAGGTACGCGGAAGCTGAACCACTCTATTTACAAGCTTTAGACATAGCCGAGCAAGCTTTAGGGGAGAATCATCCTACTACTGTTAAGATTCGGGAAAACTTACAAACGCTGCGACAACAGCAACATCCATCGTCTTAACTGTGATTGATGGGATTATGGGATGGACTATAATTGAATTAATCACTGATAACTGATATAGGCTATAGTTGAAGAACTTACAAAGGTAAAATTATGACCATTAAAGAACAACTAATTCATGAAATTGAAACAGTATCCGATGAGGTAATAGAAGAAGTTTTTGACTTTTTATTGTTAGCCAAAATCAAACATCATCGATCGCAAGAACAATCTAAACCTTTCGCGCGATTTATCGAAGAACTCACTGCTGATATTCCTCAAGAAGTTTTAGATACCTTACCAACCGATAGTGCAGAGGAACATGATCATTACATCTACGGTACTCCTAAACATTAACCATGAAGCAAATTTTTGCCGACACCTTTTATTGGATCGCTTTACTCAACCCCAAAGATGACTGGCATCAAATCGCACTCAACTATGCCCATAATTGTATCAATGATCAACTAATAACAACGGATGGCATTATTGATGAGATACTGAACTATGCTTCATGTAGAGGAACTATTATGAGACAGAAAGCACTCTTAATGTGTACGCAAATGCTACGGGAAAAAACAATACAAGTTATTTCCTATACACCAGAATTACGTCAATTAGGTTTTGAATTATATAAACAACGGTCAGACAAAGGTTATAGTATTACAGACTGCATATCAATGATAATTATGCAACAAATGGATATTTTTGAAGTGCTTACCCATGACAAGCACTTTACCCAAGAAGGTTTTATTATTCTTTATTTAAAAAATAGAACTACTATAAAATGGAGTCAACGACTATTAGGAAAAATCACTCTACTATTGTTCAAATTCGGAAAAGTTTACAAATGATGCGACAACAGCAATATCCATCGTCTTAACTGTGATTTATGGGATTATGGGATGGACTATAATTGATCATTGATGAAGACTTGCTGAATACAACACAATCATAGTATTCATTCAATCATTTCAATCATAGTTTGGACTTATTATGGGATTATGAGATGGACTATGATTGATCATTGATGAAGACTTGCTGAATACAACACAATCATAGTATTCATTCAATCATTTCAATCATAGTTTAGACTTATTATGGGATTATGGGATGGACTATATTGTTAATATTGTTTTGCAGTACAAAAAGGTAATAAAAAATCATGGACAAACAACTATTACTCAATAAAATTAAACAAGCAGTACAAGCGATCGAACCACAAGCGCAAATATTTCTTTATGGTTCACGGGCGCGAAACGATGCTCAACCAGACTCTGATTGGGATATATTAGTATTAGTTGATGGGATCACTAACCCTACTCGCACATCTCAAATCCGTCGTCAAATTTATGAAATCGAATGGGAAACAGAAGAAGTTATTTGTACCATTGTTCGCAGCAAAAATCAATGGGAACATCCCTTATTACAAACTACTCCTTTCTGGCAATCAGTTAACAAAGAAGCTATTATGCTATGAGTAAAAATTCCCCTCACGATCAACTAATTAGGTATCGTTTAAATCGTGCAGAGGAAGCTTATCAAGATGCTTGTTCTCTTGCTGATGGTGCAAGATGGAATAGTTGTATCAATCGTCTGTACTATAGTTGCTTTTATGCTGTTACGGCTTTACTTGCTTATGATAATCTCTCATCTCCAAAACATACAGGTGTCCGTAGTCTCTTCAACAAAAACTACATCCGTAGCGAAATTATTTCAAAAGACTTTGGTGCAGTTTATAACGAATTGTTTGAATACCGTCTCGAAGCAGATTATACAGACTTTGCAGATTTTGATGAATTACAAGTTCTTCCTTTCATTGCAAAAGTGAGAGATTTTTTAAATATAATTTCAGACCTACTTCCTACTGATTAAATGACAAAAGTATTGTATGTCAATACATTAAGTAAAGAGCATCTCAATACACAAATGATTCGTAATAATTTACAAATGATGCGACAGTCACAGCCATCGTCTTAACTGTGATTGATGGGATTATGGGATGGACTATAACTGATCATTGATGAAGACTTGCTGAATACAACACAATCATAGTATTCATTCAATCAAATAACAGTTTAGACTTATTATGGGATTACCGTAGGTGCTTCTCATCCATGCCTCTTAGATTACCAGATTTCGTCCCCCCCTGAACGGTGACAATTTATCAGCGTTTTCTCCTTGTTTGTCGGCGATGATGCCATTGACTGAGGAGACGATAACTAACAAAATAAGTGATAATGCTCGCCAACAGACCTGTAATCAAACTGCCAAAAAATAACGTTAAGAGAAATTCACCGCTCAAACTCCCCCAATTTTCCGCCCAACTTTGGTTAGAGGCAAAAATACGACTATCGATCGCTTGATTTCCTTTACCTAAAAACAATTCTCCCAATTTATAGTTAAACAAAAACACGGGAATATAGGTAAAGGGATTACTCACCCAAGTGGCTGCCGCTGCCGCGATTTTATTGCCCCGCACACAGAAAGCTAAAAAAATCGCAATAATGGTCTGTAATCCTAGCCAGGGAAAGGCCCCAGAAAACACCCCCACCGCTAACCCGCGAGCGATTTCGATCGGATGTCCCTGCAATCGCACTAAGCGAATCCACCAGTAGCGACAGAAGCGCTTCAGACGATTAATTAGGCTATTTTCTTTATTTTTCGCTTTTAATGACCGTGAGCGCATATTTTTGGGCATAAATGCTGACAAAATTGATACCAACTTCAATTTTAGCAAGGAGTTACTCAGAGATGTTAAACACAGGGGATACGATCGCCGCCATCGCTACGGCGATCGTTCCGGAACAGGGTAGTATCGGTATTGTCCGTTTATCCGGTAGTGAGGCAGTGGCGATCGCTCGTCGGCTTTTCCATACCCGCAATCGTCAAAAATGGCAAAGTCATCGTCTTCTCTACGGTTATATCCGGCACCCCCAAAGTCAAGCAATTATCGATGAAGCTTTGCTGCTGCTCATGTTAGCGCCCCGCTCTTTCACCCGCGAGGATGTGGTGGAATTTCACTGTCATGGCGGCATTATGCCCGTACAACAGGTGTTACAGTTATGTCTAGAAAATGGGGCGCGTTTGGCCCAAGCGGGGGAATTTAGCCTGCGTGCCTTTCTTAACGGCAGAATTGACCTAACTCAAGCCGAAAGCGTCGTCGATCTCGTTGGGGCGCGTTCTCCCCAAGCGGCACAATTTGCCCTCGCTGGTTTACAGGGAAAACTCGCGCAACCGATTCGGCATTTGCGTGCCACCTGTCTCGATATTTTAGCTGAAATTGAGGCCCGTATTGACTTTGAAGAGGATTTACCGCCCTTGGATCACGAGGCGGTTCTCCATAGCATAGAACAGGTTTTTTGTCAAGTAAATTTAATTTTAGCTACTGCCGAGCGCGGGGAATTGCTGCGTAGTGGTCTAAAAGTGGCGATCGTGGGACGGCCGAATGTGGGTAAATCAAGTTTGTTAAATGCTTGGAGTCGGAGCGATCGAGCGATTGTCACCGATTTACCCGGCACTACCCGCGATATCGTCGAATCTCAGCTAGTTGTGGCGGGAATCCCCGTACAAGTCCTCGATACGGCTGGAATTCGCTCGGCCAGCGATCGAGTTGAACAAATTGGGGTGGAACGTTCCCGTCAAACGGCCCGGTCTGCTGATTTAGTTCTCTTAACCGTCTCCGCAGAGTCAGGATGGACCCAGGAGGACGAGGAAATTTATCGCTCTGTCAGCGATCGCCGATTAATTTTAGTGATTAATAAAATTGATTTAGCCAATCCTGAAACGGTAATTTATCCAGCAGAAATTGAGCGAGTTGTCAAGCTATCCGCTGCCCAAAATCAGGGTATTGAAGACTTAGAAAAAACTATTATTAATGCTGTCCAAAATCAAGAAATACAGGCGGCTAATTTGGATTTAGCCATTAATCAACGACAGGCGGCCGCTTTAACTAGGGCGAAAATTGCTTTGCAACAGGTCAAAAACACAATTGACGAAAATTTGCCTTTTGATTTTTGGTCGATCGATCTGCGTACTGCCATTCAAGCTTTAGGAGAAATTACCGGCGAAGAAGTGACTGAATCGGTACTTGATCGCATTTTTAGCCGTTTTTGTATTGGTAAATAAGCAATGAGGAAATCTGGTCAACTGTGTTCGGTTAACTGTAGTCTTGTTGAGAATTGAAGAACTCAGATATTGCCGGAAAAAAAGACTTTCCAAGCGGCCGTAATAATGGCACTTCCCAAAAGGATAATCAATGTCCAGACCTGATTTTTTTGGGTTCCTTCCACTGATTTTAGCCGATTGTCGATGCCTTCGATTTTCTCGTCTAAAACTTTAATATCCCCTTTGATATCAGCTTGTCCTATCTCAAGTTTTGTTAAGCGATTATCTAATCGATCAAACCGTTCATCAATCTTATCGAATTTCTGGCTAACTTCCTTGATACTGTCTTTAATTTCTTTAAGGACGACATCAAGGGAATAAGTAACAGTTTCGTTAGACATTGGGTCAACTCCTATACTGCATCTGGTTGGATATAATTTTATCTTAGTCTAGGCTTTAAGAAAATTTTCTTTCAGGAGCGATTAACTGTAGTTTTGTTGAGGATTGGAGAACTCAGATATTGCCGGAAAAAAATACTTTCCAAGCAGCCGTAATAATGGCACTTCCCAAAAGGATAATCAATGTCCAGACCTGATTTTTTTGGGTTCCCTCTACCGATCTGAGCCGATTGTCGATGCCTTCGATTTTCCCGTCTAAAACTTTAATATCCCCTTTGAGATCGGCTATTCCTATTTCTACTTTGGTCAAGCGCTCATCAATCTTATCGAATTTTTGACTAACTTCCTTGATACTGTCTTTAATTTCTTTAAGGACAGCTTCTAGGGAATAAGTAACAGTTTCGTTAGACATTTGGTAAACTCCTATACTGCATCTGGTTGGATATAATTTTATCTTAGTCTAGGCTTTAAGAAAATTTTCTTTCAGGAGCGATTAACTGTAGTCTTGTTGAGAATTAGAGAACTCAGATATTACTGGAAAAAAATACTTTCCAAGCGGCCGTAATAATGGCACTTCCCAAAAGGATAATCAATGTCCAGACCTGATTTTTTTGGGTTCCCTCTACCGATATTAGCCGATTGTCGATGCCTTCGATTTTCTCGTCTAAAACTTTAATATCCCCTTTGAGATCAGTTACTCCTATTTCTAGTTTGGTTAACCGATCTTCTACCTTGTCAAATCTTTCGTTAACCCGCTTCTCAAGCGAGTCGATCTTTCCCTCAATCCTTGTGAGGACAGCTTCTAGGGAATAAGTAACAGTTTCATTAGACATTTGGTAAACTCCTATACTGCATCCGGTTGGATATAATTTTATCTTAAGTCTAGGCTTTAGGAAAATTTTCTTTCAGGAGCGGTTAACTGTAGTCTTGTTGAGAATTAGAAAGATCAGATATTACTGGAAAAAAATACTTTCCATCCGGCCGTAAAAATGGCACTCCCCAAAAGGATGATCAATGTCCAGACCTGATTTTTTTGGGTTCCCTCTACCGATATTAGCCGATTGTCCATGCCTTCGATTTTCTCGTCTAACACTTTAATATCTCCTTTGAGATCGGTTAATCCTATTTCTACTTTTGTCAAGCGCTCATCAATCTTATCGATCTTCCCCTCAATCCTTGTGAGGACAGCTTCTAGGGAATAAGTAACAGTTTCGTTAGACATTGGCTAAACTCCTGTACTGCATCTGGTTGGATATAATAATTTTATCTTAGTCTAGGCTTTTTGGCATTCCTTACCCTATAGTTAACTTCACTTCTGTCCAACCACTGAGATAGTGTTAGGTGAAAACTTCGCTACTTTCTTGTCACTGATTAGCGGTTACTGTTCATTCTCTGCGAAAAAACCCTAACCCCTAACACCGATAACCCTAACTGCCAATTTTTTCGGGAACTTCCTAACATCCCATTCATCTTAAAGCCTAGATTCCGCCTGGAAAAAGGAGGAAATCCAGAGGAGTTTCCGGCTTTTTTCCTAGCCCTCTCGGTTTTCTTTTGGTTTGACACTCCCATCGCACTCATGCGAGGGATTCTTCATTCACGGGGAGATGCCTTGCAAAAGCAGTGCCTTTACTTGGTCTTACTCTCCCTCCAGAAGCAGTAGCGGTATGCCCTACCGCCAAAATTCGTAAACCTTCATCCCGAATATTCTTAGCGGCATCGCGCTTTGCGGTTCTATTTTGGTCGGGGTTTCATCCCGTCAGTACGAGGGTCTTCACCCCGACATCTGTGATAAATTGGGTTATGCGTGCAAAGGAGTGAGCGAGTGACGTTTAGCATCGAACCAAAAATTATCAATCCGCCCAAAAACCGTCATGATTATCAATTGTCGGAAGTAATTCGCTATCGTGCTTGGGTAGAGATTGATCGATCTGCCCTACAACAAAACGTGCGAAAAGTCAAGGCCTTATTAGCCCCAAAAACGGAATTAATGGCGGTAATTAAAGCCGATGCTTACGGACACGGGGCAGTTAAGGTGGCTAACAGCGTTTTAGAAGCCGGAGCGCAGTCTTTAGCCATCGCGACTATCGGGGAAGGTATCGAACTACGGGAAGCGGGAATCGTTGCCCCAATTATGATTTTAGGGGCAGTCAATACCCCAGAAGAAGTGGCAGCCTTGGCCCATTGGCAATTGCAACCCACCCTGGTGCAAATCGAACAGGTGCAAATTTTTGCCAGCGTTATGAGACGCTTAGAGCAGCGGCTGCCGGTCCATATCAAGCTAGATACGGGGATGTCTCGCTTAGGTACACAATGGCACAACGGCACCAAATTCGTCGAACAGGTTTTAGAAGCTCCTAACCTGAAAATTGCCAGTATATACTCCCATTTTGCCACAGCTGACGATCCCAATCCCGAGATCATGCAGTTACAACGGCAAAGATTCCAACAAGCGATCGCCGAGTTAAGATCAAAAGGTTATCATCCCCCCTGTCTGCATTTAGCCAACTCTGCCGCTACCCTAAGCGATCGATCTCTGCACTACGATCGAGTTAGAGTCGGATTAGCTCTCTACGGTCTTTATCCTGCCGATCATCTCACCGATAAAGTCCCTTTGCAACCCGTCCTGCAAGTAAAAGCGCGCATTGCCCAAGTCAAAACCATTGCCGCCGGTTCGGGAGTGAGTTATGGTCATCAGTACATAGCGGCAAAAGACACCCGTATTGCTGTGGTCGGTATCGGTTACGCCGATGGAGTTCCCCGCAATCTCTCCAATCGTTTAAAAGTATCCCTGAGAGGACGTTTAGTACCCCAAATCGGCGCGATAACCATGGATCAGTTAATGATTGACGTGAGCGAGATTCCAGAGGTAAAAACAGGGGAAATCGTCACACTTATCGGTAAAGACGGCCCACAGTGCATCACCGCCGACGATTGGGCGCGGGATTTAGGTACGATATCCTGGGAAATTCTCTGCGGTTTTAAGCATCGTTTGCCGCGAATTACTATTAGCAATGGGTGATTATGGCGGTGATCTTAAAAAATGTCAATTGGCGGCAATTCTTACTGTTGACTGGTGAGATGTGTAATTAATTTTGCTTAGGTACTTACCGTTGTTAAGTGCGATCGCTAATTGTCCAGCTAGATAAGGGGATGAATTCGCCGGTGCTTTAGGTTAGAATAAACAGGGTTAATCGACGGCAACTGATTAGTTTTACCCTAGAGGCAGCGATGACTATAAGCAAAGATCTACCCTTACCCCCCGGCAGTTTCGGATTACCCCTATTAGGAGAAACAATCGCTTTTTTAACCGATGGGGATTTTGCCAGTAAACGTCATAATAAATATGGTCAACTTTTCCGTACTCATATTTTTGGCAGTCCCACGATTATTTTATCCGGTGCCGAAGCTAACCGGTTTCTCCTCAGCAACGAGAATAAATACTTTGCAGCAACTTGGCCTAAAAGTACCAAAACTCTCCTAGGTAGCGCATCTTTAGCAGTGCATACGGGAGATGTTCACGCTTCCCGTCGTCGTTTAATCTATCAAGCTTTTCAACCCCGGTCTCTAGCAAGTTATATCCCTACGGTAGAAACAATTACCGCTCGCTATTTAGAGCGTTGGGAAAATGCCAAAACCCTGTCATGGTATCCTGAATTAAGAAACTATACTCTCGATATCGCCTGTAAATTATTTGTCGGTCTTGACCAGGGTTCTGCTACCAAATTAGGAGAAGCTTTTGATACTTGGTGTGCGGGACTATTTACCCTTCCCATTCCCCTTCCCTGGACAGCTTTCGGCAAAGCATTACGCTGTCGAGAAGAATTACTGGAAGCAATAGAAACTATCATTTTAGAAAGAAAAAAAAATGATGACTTAGGCCAGGATGCTCTGGCTATCCTTTTACAAGCTAAAGACGAAAACGGTCAAAGTTTATCCTTAGCAGAATTAAAGGATCAAGTGCTATTATTACTCTTTGCTGGTCATGAAACTTTAACCTCTGCTATCGCCACTTTCTGCCTACAAATGGCACTGCATCCCGATATTTTTCAGCTTGTCCTTGAGGAAATAACTAATTTTGATCTATCCACTCCTTTAAGCGTCGATACCCTCAAACAGATGACCTATTTAGATCGCGTTTTAAAGGAAGTTTTACGTTTTACTCCCCCCGTGGGAGGAGGATTCCGTCGGGTAATAGAAGACTGTCAATTTAACGGTTATCATTTGCCGAAAGGATGGATAGTGCAGTATCAAATCAGCAATACCCATAAAGATAATAATATTTATTCCCATCCTGAAACCTTTGATCCCGATCGCTTTTTAGCCGAAGAAAAACCCTACGGATATATCCCCTTTGGTGCGGGATTGCGCGAATGTATCGGCAAGGAATTCGCTCGTTTAGAGATGAAAATTTTAGCCGTCCGTTTAGTACAAAAGTATAATTGGCAATTACTCCCTAATCAAGATCTCACCCTCACCACTATCCCCACTCCCCATCCTCGCGACGGTTTACAAGTCACCTTTAAACCCCGTTAACCAGTTAGGATAAAAAAACTTTAAAAACAGTTTAGCGTTTTTCTCGTAGCCGTGAAATTTATTTCACGGCCTTTATTGTCGGAAATGCTCAGATTTTGAGCAGTCGGTGGAACTGACAGAGGTTAATCGGCAGCGGGTAAAGCTTTCGATAATTCTCCATTTTGCCGATGATTTGGTCTATCAAATTCGAGAACTAGGTAACGAATTAAACGCGCTAGGGATTTTTGTAGCAAACCTTCAGCAATTTTTTGTCCCATCTGTTGGGTTTCCGGTTTAGCGATTAGTTTCGTCACCACTGGCACCATAGCCATGGCATCAAATCCTTTCGTTTCCTGTAAAATACTAAAGATGTTGCGAAGATGCTCAAAACTCTTAGCATCACCCAACAATTCTGGGGGAGTTTCTTGTACCGTTAAACCCACCTGTTGCCGGAAATTAACCGTGAGATTAAACCAAGTGCGACGGCCGAAATTATCGAGGGTATTTACTAACTCATTCACTAATTTTTCGCGGATAAATATACCCCTATCTGACAGAAGAAAATCTAATGCTTGTTCGCTGACTTTCTCGAAGTTAAAATCATTAGAATCTTTAGCATTACGCAAGAGATTTTCTAAACGATTCCAGCGAAAAGTACCGTCTTTAAACAATAAATCCCGCAGGGAATCTCGCAACTCCGTGGAAGGATCGGTCAGCAGACGTTTGGCAATATAAGGATAGGCTTTACTCAGTACCTTAAAATTAGGATCGATGCCAATCGCTATTCCCTCTAAAGTCACCATCGAGCGAATAATCAGGGCATAATAGGCAGGAACTCGAAAGGGAAACTCGTACATCATCGCCGACATTTTATCGGTGATACTTTTAAAGTTTAATTCTGCCACACTCGCCCCCAAAGCATTACCGAAAACTTCCGAAAAAGCGGGAATAATTGGCTCTAAATTGGTAGTTGGTGATAGGAAGTCTAGTTTAACATAATCCTTGGCCAGAGACTCAAAATCCCGGTTGACTAAATGCACCACCGCTTCGATTAAACCGTAGCGTTGATAGGGTTCAATATTGCTCATCATGCCGAAATCAAGATAAGCTAATTTACCATCGGGAGTCGCTAATAAATTACCCGGATGGGGATCCGCATGGAAAAATCCGTGTTCAAGTAATTGACGCAAAGAACACTGCACCCCCACATTAACTAAGTAGGTGGCATCAATACCCTGGGCTTGAATTTCTTTGATATTAGTTAATTTTGTGCCGTCCACCCACTCCATGGTTAAAACCCGTCGCCCGGTATATTTCCAGTAGATTTTGGGGATGTAAATTTCGGCAATGTGACCATAAAGTTGAGCGAATTTTTCGGCGTTTTGTCCTTCGTGCAGATAATTAATTTCTTCAAAAATACGACCAGCTAATTCGTCGGTAATTGCCACTAAATCGGAGCGAAGTCTTTTAACATTAATTTTCGCCCAACTCGCCAAACTACGCATGATATACACATCTAAAGTTATACAGCGAATCAAATCGGGACGCTGTACTTTAACGGCGACTCTCTCTCCGGTTTTTAATTTACCTTTATAAACTTGTCCTAGGGAAGCGGCCGCTATGGGATTGGGGGATAATTCTGCATAAATTTCTTCAGGAGAATAACCTAATTCTTCTTCGATAAAACGATAGGCGATTTCATTAGGAAAAGAGGGAATTTGATCCTGGAGAGTGGTTAATTCTTCTAAATATAAAGGCGGTACTAAATCAGGACGGGTAGAGAGAGCTTGACCGATTTTAATATAGGTCGGTCCCAATTTGGTCAACATTTCCCGCAATTGTACAGCCCGTCTAATTTCATTTTTCGGCGATTTTCCCCGCAGTTTATCCCACCAGATACCGATGAGAAAAGATAAAACTGGTAGAGTAATTTCAATTAATCTCCCCACAACGTCTAGAGGTCGCCCACGGTAATAGTCGTTAATAACTTGGGGATTGTAGCGCCAACTCTCGGCCACGTTGTCATCCATGGGGCCGATATCTTCCCGATGCTCTTCGGGAATATGGACGGGCTGCACTTCAACAGTAATCGCTTCTTCGGGTTGCGTCTCTGGGGAGATCATCTGTTCGGACATAGTTCGGTGACGGGGCAGGGTGATTTGTAAACTATTGTAACAAGTATCGGCTTTCTGCCCGATCTTGTTTTTGTCTCCCTAGTTCTAGGTTCAGGTTGGCCGTCAACTTTCCCCGGATGGTTATCGGTGTTTTTGACGATTTCGAGGCTGATACTGCCCTGATTATCCTTAATTGTAGGTGTCAAAAAATAGGGCGGTAATTTGGCTGATTTCTAGGACTTTGTTCAACAATTAGAAGGGTAAGTAGTCGTGCAAAATTAATTTCTTGGTTAGGATAGGCACTCATGCAATAGGCAATAGGCAAAAGCTTTAGGCTCTACCGAAACTGTCATGCAAAACTATCAACAACTCATGCTTGTAAAGCTTGTACAATAGGGCTTTGAGTTTTTATTAGATTGATATTTATCAACTTTAGAGCATTGCTGGACAGAGAGGAAGCTTGGGGAATTTTCTACAGTGTAAGTTCGGAAGAACCAAGCTTTATCGAAATGTGTAATTAATTTTGCTTAGGTACTTAATAATGGGAATTAAATGGCAGAGTTTGTTAAAAATGTTTAATGAATGGGGATTAGAAGAATATGGACAAAGATATGATATAAATTGGCTAGACATAGATAGAAAAAGTCTCAAAAACACCCTAAAGAATCCTAACAATGAACAACAAAATTTTATCATGCTTGTCTCATTGTTTAGTCAAGAAAGTGTCACTGACCCTTTACATTGAGCTTTTACATCGAGCTTGTCAAAATGTGTCGAAATGTGTCGAAGTGTGGATTAGTATTACACTTAAAAAGAGTCGAAAACAAAAAAGGGTCTGAAATCGACGAAGGTTAAGCTATAATTGAGGATTGCTCTTTCCCAAATAAAGTTTTTACTGGGGATGCTTGACACTGTCAGAAAAAAACAATCAGCTTAATAGCCAAGAGTAAAAATGATTATGTTATCACCGTCAAAATAATAGTCATGGACGAAAAATATCAAGAAAAATAGAAGTTTTTAAAGTGAGGAAAAATGAAAGACAAGGGTTTGAAAATCTGCGAAGAATTATTAAAGTAGAAAGAAGGGGTAGTCGCGGGGATAAAACTTATGAAGAAACAGCTTACTATATCAGCGGTCACTGAGCCTGTCGAAGTGTAGCCTAACCGAATCCGCTCAAGTATTTGCTAAAATTATTCGAGGATACTGGAAAATAGAAAATCAGTTACATTGGGTAAAATATGTAATTTTTGAGGAAGATAAAAGCGAGATAAGTGATTTTCAAGCGGCAAGCAATTGGTCAATTCTCACAACCATAGGATTGAATCTTTTCAGAGGTTTGGGTTTTCTCTCAATAACAG
>NZ_JAQMSY010000105.1:0-17350 GCF_028329095.1 Microcystis sp. CS-574 | reverse complement strand
TCAAGGGTTGCGCTTGCTTTGGTTTAACCTGAGCGACTTAGTTTTTGCTGCGCTTTTTTTCTGGCTTGAGATTTTAGGTTCGACAGCAACTCCTTGATTGTTTTTTGAGTTACCCCTTGACAATCAAGACAGTCGCTACAAATTTACTATACAAACGGGGAAACTTTTAAGGATTTGGGATCGATCGCACCAGCAGAGTCAGAATACTGGTTAATACTGCCACTACCACGGGAATAATCAACGATTTTGCTCCCTTAAGGTCGGATACATCCTTAATTAAAGCGTCCTGTGTTCCCTCTACTTTTTCCAATCGCCTATCAATACTTTTGAGTTCGGTTTTCACCTCGGCCATATCTACTTTTAGATCGGTGACATCTTTCTGTAAAGAGTCTAATTTTTCCGTGATATTTGTCAGGATAATTTCTAGGGAATCGGTGACGGGGGCTTGACTCATCTGAATTTCGGGGAATATTCGATCGCCTAGTAATATTGTAGGCTGATAATCGTTGCCGTTTCCTCTCTCTTATAACAAAGAAAAACCCACTGCCCCCAGCGTTGGTGGATATTTCGACTAATAATCAATAGATCAAAGCAAAAGTAACTGAATTTCCTGAGAAAGTGGCTAATACTAAATCGGGCTATTAAAAACTGATTATTTATTCTCCCTATTGCTTTTTGCCTCTTGCCTTTTGCCTAAAACCCATAACTTTTGTACCTCACTAGACTGAAAAACGCTATAGTATAAGCTCTTGTGCAAAAACAAAAGAGTTGAGTGTTTCCGCTCAACTCCTTGGTTATCTATGCTTGATTCTATAAAGTGTTATTGTGACTGCCAAAAACCTGCGCTTTTAGTGCATCAATTTCGGCTAATAACTCGCGACGATTTTCATCTTTGAGCAGATAGCGCCAGACAAACCAACCAGTGTAAACGATCCCAACTAATTGTAGGATAGGAGCAAGGAGGGGAATATCATCGATCGCATCTAAAACCGCTAGGGTAACTTTCACGGTGACAAAACTCGCTAAAATTGCCCCCAGAACGATTAAAGGTTTTTTGTATCCAGAGAAGAAACTACCGATATAATCGGGGACATTAGCCAGATAGGACATTACCGAATCCCACACTGGTTCTACATATTCAGACCAAATCTGTTCGGTGCTGCTGCTGGGTTTGCTCAGAGACCCGGGTAAATCTGTTCTAATCGGATTTTGTGTTTCGGTGGGTTGCATTGATTCCATATTAACTGATCCTCATCATAAAGGTTAGACAGTGCGCGAATACGACCAACGGGGGTCAATTTTAACAGACTGAATAGACTAACTCGCTGTTGCCCATATTATCGGATAATTGCGATAGTAGGCGGAAAGTTTCTCAACAACTATTAAGAATCAAGGATTTAGCTTCTCAATTTTATCGTCAGTCTGACCGCAATTCTCTATTTTAACAGCAGGTAGCGATCGGAGTTGAGGAATTAGGGGGATGTCAGTTATCAGTGAACAGTAATCAGTTATCAGTGAGGAAATAGGTAGTAAAAAGCCGGTGGGTTACGGCGAATACTCAATTTTTAGTGAGATTATAACTTATTTTTCGCCTAACCCACCCTACAGATGATTACCTATTCCTGGATAAGTTGCATGGGTGCGGTGCGAGGATCGATGATTTTCTGACCTAAACCCGAAAATTTGACCGCTAGACTCATTTTTTTGCCCGTACCGAGGATATGGGTCACTTCTCCTTCTCCAAAAGTAGAGTGTAACACTCGATCGCCTACCTGCCATTTTCTTTGATCAGAGACAGTTTTTTCCATAGGAACCACTTTTGGGGTCTTTTTCGGTTTCAGGTTGCTTGTGAGCAATTCTGGGGGCAATTCCTGCAAAAATTGGGAAGCTACCTTCATCTCTTTATTCCCCCAGACATATCTTTCTTTTGCGTAGGTTAAAAATAATTGTTCCTTGGCCCGAGTCACCCCCACATAACACAAACGGCGTTCTTCCTCAAGGGCAATGGGATCGTTTAAACTACGATTATGGGGAAAAATGCCCTGTTCTAAACCGACTAAAAAGACGACAGGAAACTCTAAACCTTTGGCCGAATGAAGGGTCATTAACGAGACTTTTTCTTGACCTTCCTGAAGATTATCTAAATCCGAGGCTAAACTAGCACTAGCGAGAAATTCCTGGAGATTGGTTTCTTCGTTTTCCTCTTGGAATTGTACCACAGCGCTATACAATTCTTGAATATTCTCGATCCGGGTATCAGCTTCCTCGGTTCCCTGCTGTTTTAATTCATCAATATATCCCGAATCTTCCATGATTTTATCTAGGATTTCACTAGCAGATAAATCGGTGATTTTTTCTTGCAGGTTTTGGATAATTTTAGCTAATTTATTGATGCTTTTAGTCCCACGACCGGCGAGAGTATTAACGGAAGTTTCATCGCTGATAATTTCCCATAAAGGTACTCCTAATTCTTGGGCAGCTTTGAGCAAATTATCGATTGTGGTTTTACCGATACCGCGTCGGGGAGTGTTAATAATTCTCAGTAAACTAACGGTATCAGCAGGATTGGCAATCACTCGTAAATAAGCGATCGCATCTTTAATCTCCTGTCGATCATAAAATTTAAATCCCCCGACAATATTATAGGGGATATTATTGCGAATTAACCCATCTTCAAAGGGACGAGATTGGGCGTTAATTCGGTAGAGAATGGCAAAACTACCCCAATTTAATTCGGGATTTTCTTGGGTAAATTCTCGAATTTTATCGATAACAAAAGCCGCTTCTTCCTGTTCATCCCTGGCTTTAAAAACATAGATAATCTCGCCCCCTTCTCTAGTGGGAACAAGGACTTTATCGATTCTTTGACTATTCTTTTCAATTAATTTATTAGCCGCTTGTAGAATATTCTCCCGTGAACGATAGTTTTCCTGTAATTTCACCATCGTGCGAGTATCATCATCGGGTAAACCATCGCCAAAGTCCGCTTGAAAATTGAGCAGAATAGTAAAATCCGCCATCCGAAAACTATAGATAGATTGGTCGGCATCACCCACCACAAAAATCGATCGATCCGTCCAATTCCACTCACTTTTTTTCCTTTCACCATTGGTGGACAAAAGCCTAATTAACTCGTACTGAATCCGGTTAGTATCCTGGTATTCATCGACTAAAATATGCTTAAATTGCGTGTGCCAATAACCGAGAATAGATTCATTTTGCTGAAAAAGACGGACTGGAACCAGTATCAAATCATCAAAATCTAGGGCGTTATTTTGTGCCAATTGCATCTGATAAGCCTGATAAACTTCAGAAATGACCTTTCCCCGAAAATGAGGGTTTTCTCTGGCGTAATCTGTGGGTGTTAAACCTAAATTTTTGGCATTACTAATCGCATAACGTAGATTGCGAGCGTCAAATTTTTTATCGTCTAAATTCATTTGTTTAGTGACGATATTTTTTACCAAACTTTGGGCATCAGATTCGTCCATAATTGAGAAATTCCTTTGCCAACTATGACCATATTCATCCTGATATTTATTAATGTCATAGCGCAAAATTCGACCGCAAAGACTGTGAAAAGTCCCGATCCAGAGTTTTTTAGTATAATTCCGATAAACTTGAGAAAAGAGTTTTTTCTGTTCGTATTCTTCCAAAAGTTCTAATCTTTGACCGTATTTTTCCTGTGCTTTTTGTTGAGCAAAAGTTTTTTCAATTCTCGTTTTCATTTCCCGGGCCGCCTTATTGGTAAAAGTGACCGCGAGAATATTTTCCGGATCGACCCCGTGATGACGGATCAAATGGGCGATACGATAGGTTAAAGCGCTAGTTTTTCCCGATCCTGCTCCAGCAACCACCAACAAGGGGCCGCAAAAATGCTCCACAGCAATGCGCTGAGAAGGATTGAGTTGTTCTAAATAATCGGCTGTGACTGTCATAATCTTGGCATATAGCTCTGCGACCTCTATTACTCAGGCTACATCATCGAGACAGGTATCGCTCATTAGTCAACCGCTTCGAGAGATAAAAATTTTTTGGGCCAGTTTGTTTCAAGTCGTTCAAGATTCTAAGTTGTCCTCTACAATGGAATTAGCGGAGACGAAAGTTTCCGTTCACTCCTCACACCACACTCCGTCCGGACAATGTTCGGGCGGTTTCTTATTGAAAATACTTGATCTCTACAAATTCCCTGTTACACTGTATTATCAAAGATTTCTTGGAATCTTTTTGCGTTCAAATGTACTACCATGTGAGGGACATCACTTGTCTAAACGTTATTTGTTCACCTCCGAATCGGTTACAGAGGGACATCCCGATAAAATTTGTGACCAGATTTCTGATACCATTCTCGATGCTCTGTTATCCCAAGATGACCACAGCCGTGTAGCGGCTGAAGTGGTTGTCAATACAGGGTTAGTCTTGATTACTGGTGAAATCACCTCGAAAGCACAGGTTCATTTCGTCGATTTAGTTCGCAGTAAAATCGCTGAAATCGGCTATATCAACGCAGATAACGGATTTTCCTCGAATAGTTGCACCGTTTTAGTCGCTTTAGACGAACAATCTCCCGATATTTCCCAGGGTGTCACGGCTGCTCAGGAAAATCGCGAACTTCTCAGCAATGATGAACTCGATAAAATTGGTGCGGGAGACCAGGGTATTGTCTTCGGTTTCGCTTGCAATGAAACCCCCGAATTTATGCCCTTACCGATTAGTTTAGCCCACCGCATCGCTCGCCGTCTAGCGGCAGTCAGAAAAACCGGTGAACTGTCCTATCTGCGTCCCGACGGTAAAACGCAAGTATCGGTCATTTATGAAAATGGTCGTCCCGTGGGTATCGATACTATCCTTGTTTCTACCCAACACGATGCTACTATCGGCGATATCACTGATAATGATCTCGTCCAACAAAAGATTAAAAGTGATCTCTGGAAAGCGGTAGTAGAGCCAGTTTTCAGCGATTTAGAGATTAAACCCGATGCCAACACCCGTTATCTGGTTAATCCCACCGGAAAATTCGTCATTGGTGGACCCCAAGGCGACGCGGGATTAACGGGACGGAAAATTATCGTCGATACCTACGGTGGCTATTCTCGTCACGGTGGCGGTGCTTTCTCCGGTAAGGATCCTACCAAAGTCGATCGCTCTGCGGCCTATGCTTGCCGTTATGTGGCCAAAAATATCGTCGCTGCTGGTTTGGCCGATAAGTGCGAGATTCAAGTGGGTTATGCGATTGGGGTAGCTCGTCCGGTGAGTCTCTTCGTGGAAACCTTTGGCACTGGCAAAGTCGCTGATGATGTGATTCTGGACTTAATCAATAAATACTTTGAACTCCGTCCGGCCGGTATTATCCAAACCTTTAACCTGCGCGGTTTACCCAGTGAAAGAGGCGAGCGTTTTTACCAAGATGTGGCCGCTTATGGTCATTTTGGTCGCAATGATCTCGATTTACCCTGGGAAAAGACCGATAAAGCCGCTATCCTCAAAGAAGCTTTGACTTCTGTGATAGTATAGGGTTAGAAATTAACTGCAATTTTTGATTGAGGAGTAGAGTTTAAGGCTCTATTCCTTTTTTATACTAAATCCGTTGAGTATAGGCTACTTATGAGAAGAGGCAAAAGCGGGAATAAATAATCAGATTTTCTAACCTGAAGATTAATCTTCAGTTTGCTAGGCTAAAATCTGAAAGAATAACCAATTTTTAGTTTTAATTGACTTTGATCATGGCTATTAGTGGCAATATCTCCCTCGATACCGAAATCGATCACACCTTGACGATTAATTTGCTGACGAATTCCCATTCCAGTGCGAATTAAAACTCCACCATTACTATTATCGCTGGTAATTACGCCCAATTCTGCTAGAAAAGTTTGATCGAAGCGTTTCGGATAACCAATCGGTCGCGAATAACCGAGAATTGCAGCGGGTAAAAAAGATCGATCGCCATTATCGGGGTCAGTTTTTATGTTTAAATCGAGATTAAGATGCAAGCGATCGAATTGACCGAGAGTTTTACTGGCAATTCCCCGCAGACGAAAATCTAATCCACTAGCATTATTTCCCGTCGGTAATCCCACATCGGTACGAATAGCAAAAGCAGGAACATTATCGTATTCGCGATTGAAATTATAGAAAAAACCTACGGATAAATTCCCCACATCAAAATCCGTGTCATCACTATTAACTCGTCCTCCCACTTGTGGATCAATACCGATAATAATATGACCATTACGAATAATACCATTGAGGTATTCAAGATCAAATTCACCACCGACATTGCTGTTTTCAGGAAAGACTAACCCAGTACCAAATTCTATCGATTGTTCCCCAAAACCCATACTTTCAGCATCATCAAAAGAAAGGGGACGACCAGAATCCAGATTATTATGATCGTTGGCAAAAACTGGATTAGTAAAACTGGCAACTAAACCCACGGCAATCAATAAAAATCTTCTCATTTTGTCGGTTCCTCTTGAGCATTGCTGTGGTCAGGTTTTTTCTCCGTATTAGGAGGGTTTTCTGGGGAGTGATTTTCGTGGTTATGGTGTTGGTGATCTCCTCCCTCATCTACTTGAGAATCATCAGGTTTTTTCTCAGAATTATCAGGATTTTCGTGATTATGACCTTCGTGAGAAATATCTGCTGGCATTAATCCCATACCCGGAATTCCTGACTCAAAACGATGATCATGTAGTCCTTCACCACCATAATTTTTTCCTGCTTCCATTTCCCGATGATTAGCAGCCATTACTAACCAAATAGCGCGGGTAATTTGTTCGTCTTTTTGTTGGGGAGTTAGCCAATCTGATGCCAGAATATCATTAACCATATCGTGTAACATATGCAGGTTATCGAAGGTGTTAGATATTGCGGGAAAACGTCGGGCAAACTTGGGACTAAGTTCGGCAAACATGGGCATAAAAGCTCGATCAGTGCGATACAATTCCTGACTATGGTATTGTTTACCCACCTGTTTATAAGCCTGTTTTTGTTCCTCTAAAGTTTTCTCATAAAGCAAGTCATACATGGTTCCTTGTAGCCAATGGTAGCCCCAAAATAAGCCATTAACTTTCGGATATTTCTGGCGAAAAGCTTTAGAATAGGGTTGGGAATCCAGATAACCCATATTCATCGGTAATCCAGTAATAGCATAGGGAACTTTTGTCAAGTAAAATTGATATAATTTTTCAATTTCTGCTTCTTTTTCCTCGTTGGTTAATTTGCTGCTGGCTAAAACATCAACGGTTTGAGCATGGAAAATATGCGCCCACTCGAAAACCTGTTCTAAAACACCGTATTTTCTGCCAAAAGTTGGGGAAATATTACCCTCGTCGGGCATAAATTTAGGCGGATTTTTTAAAACCCAATTAATTTTTTGGTATGTCTTAGTTTCTAAATCTTTCGCTTTTCCCGTTACGATATCTTCGTAAGCAAAGGCATGACCAACAGCGATCGCATTTAAGTCTAAAGCTAAATCTCTGACATTATAAATTGCATTATTATAAACCCCTCTTTGGGGATAAATATGATTACGTTGCTTGTTATACATCCAAGCTGGTATATTGTCAGAAATTGCTTGTAAATTCTGAGTTTGAGGTGAATCAAGATGTAAATGTTGAGCAATGACAGGAGTAGAAATCAGTGCTACAGTTACCAATAAAATTAACTTTTTCATGATAGTTAAACCTTGAGATTAGGGCAAATAAATTGATCGTCTTTTGCTGGTGTATCCGTCCATCCTTGCAGGGTTTCGGTTAATTGTTGACGCAATAAAAGCAATTGTTCCACTTGTTTATCGATCTCAGCAATATGTTTAATTAATTTTTCCTGAATATCTCCACAGGGTAACTCGCCCTGGTCATGAATTACTAAACATTCGCGGATCTCTTGCAGACTTAAACCCAAGGATTGCAATCTCTTGACAAATAGCAAGCGATGGACAGTATCGGGAGTAAATAGGCGAAATTGTCCCTCTGTCCTCTCAGGGGACTGAATTAGTCCTAATTCCTCGTAATAACGGATTGTTTTAACCGAAACACCACTTTCTAGGGAAAGTTGACCGATTTTGAGCATTATTTTTGCTCCTTAATCCTATCGTTTCTCCATGATAAAATCTCCCCTTGACTGGAGAATCAAGGGGGGGGAGAAGAAATATTTTTTTAACTGACTTTACACTCAACTCCAAAACCGACCAAGAGAACTTTTTCCAAGGGTTCCCCCTCCTGGGGACGTTGATAGTTAATAATTTTGCGAATTCGCAGGTCTGGATTGATTAAAGTAATTGAATCCACGGAAACACTGCGAGTATAATTGGTGGTCATTAATAACTCTCTGGTGGTGGAATCAAAGCGAAAAGCGGAGATAATTGGTCTTGCTTCTTCGTAGGCGCGATCACGAAGATAATCCCCTTCTAAATAACCATTATTTTCTGCTTTAACCACAAATAAAAGATTAAGATTTTGTCGTACTTCTTCCCCTTTTTCCGAGATGGTATAGAAACCTAAATTAAACCCGGGGATAGTTTCTAAATCAGCAATATCAGCATAGTGATTATCTGTCAGAACTTTCTGTTTAATCTCCCTGGTGAGGGGTTGAATGAGAAATTCAGTGCGGGAACGTTCCACTTCTTGAGCAGCTAGATAATGATAGGTTCTTTCAGTTTGCCAACTACCGACACAATAGGCAAAAAATTGCTGAAAAACTTCGGTATTCATAGATTTAATTCTCCTCTTGTCAGTATCTTAATTTTAAGTTATTTTATCACTAATTTGTTCCCTATTTTCAAAACCATAACAATCTCGAACCAGATAAAGTGGCCTACCCTTTACTTCCTCATAAACCCTGCCAATATATTCGCCAATAATACCAAGAGTAAGTAATTGAATTCCTCCTAAAAATAAGACAGCAACCATCAGAGAAGCGTATCTGGGTACATCGATTTCTAAAATAATAGTCCTGGGAATTAAAAAACTAGCATGAACAAGACTAACAAGTGTAATGATAAATCCTACATAAGTCCAGACTTTCAGAGGTAAAAAACTAAAAGAAGTAATACCATCGATGGCAAAATTCCATAATTTACAGTAATTCGTTCTTAGCGACGCAGAAGAGGAAGGTAGGGACGATACCGGAATTCCTGACTAGAAACCCCGATTTCTAATTGACTTTTGCAGGTTTGATATAGGTAACTATGCAGATAAATTACTGTCCTAATTTGCTGTTTACATTGGGGACGAATATAAATTTTATTAACACTATGTTCACTGGTAATTACTGAGAATTTTTGACTATTAACTGCCCTATCTATCTAGTTTTGCATCTCTTGTTGCAGGAATTGAGCTAATCTTTGCAGTTTAGCAATTATTCCAGTTTTGGCATCTCCAGGACGGGTAAAAATTACCAATTCACTAACAAATTTACCTAACTTTTCTACCTCCTCATCGCTTATACTAAATTCGGTTATTAAAAACTGATTATTTATTCCCCCTTTTGCCTCTTGCCTTCTGCCTCTTGCCTCTCCTCATAAGTAGCCTATGCTCAACGGATTTAGTATAACATCAGCATTAGGCTGAACGATGACAGTAATATCATGATTTTTGCTGAGATACTTGAGTAAATTAAAAGTTCTGCCCTGAGTTCCTCCTTTGCTTGGTGGATAGGGAAAGGTGGAACTAATCATTAAGATATTCATAGCTATTTCCTTAAACGATTTTCCACCATCATGCGGACAATATCGGTCATTTTGTATCTTGCTTGCCAACCTAATTTTTCCTTAGCTTTGAGGGGATTACCGCGACTAATGGCTAAATCTGTTGGTCTTAATAAACTTTGATCGGAAATTACATGATCTTGCCAATTTAAACCAACAGTAGCAAAAGCTGTGGCGACAAAATCCTCCAGTTTTGAACTTTCTCCTGTGGCAATGACGTAATCATCGGGTTGCTCCTGTTGCAGCATTAAATACATCGCTTCAACGTACTCTGGCGCCCAACCCCAATCCCTTTGAATATCCATATTTCCTAAGTGTAAAGTCTCGGTACTTCCCCAAGCAATTCTAGCCACAGCAGCGATAATTTTTTGGGTGACAAAGCGCTCGGGACGCAGGGGAGATTCATGATTAAAAAGTATGCCTGAACAGGCAAAAATTCCGTAAGCTTCTCGATAATTAGCCACTTCCCAAAAAGCCGCCGATTTGGCCACAGCGTAGGGACTGCGAGGACGAAAAGGGGTATTTTCATCGGCAGAATTATCGCCGATATTCCCGAAACATTCACTCGATCCGGCATTATATAATTTAATTTTTGCTCCGGTAAATCGAATTGCTTCTAAAAGATTTAAGGTTCCGGTGGCAATACTTTCTAAGGTTTCCACCGGCTGCTCAAAAGATAAACCCACAGAACTTTGTCCAGCCAAATTATAGACCTCATCCGGCTGAATTTTAATTAACACCTGTAGGACACCGCGAAAGTCATTCAGTGACATTGATTCTAGTTTTACCTGTTCCTTGATTCCCAAACGTTTCAGGTTACTAAAAGAGGACATCTGAGCATCCCGGGAGGTGCCAGAAACCGTATAGCCTGCTTTTAACAGTAATTCGGCTAGGTAGGCTCCATCCTGCCCTGATATACCACAAATTAAGGCTTTTTTACCCATTTATTTACAATAATTTACTTTTGAGGGGTTAACATGGCCTTGGTGGCTTCGCTTAAATAACCGATTTGTCCATAGGCATAGAGCAGATTATCAAAGCTTTTAGCAGGATCATTGATAAATTTGACAGATTTAACCAATCCTCTCACCAAACGCTCACCTCCTCGCCCAAATTGAGCCAATCCCGTCCTTCCTGCCACTTCTTCCCGGTAGTGTTCGCTGATGCCTTGCCACCAACTGCGACTCATAAACCATTGACGATTGATTCTTTCTGGGGCCACATTGTGTTCCACCAATGCTGCGGGAAAATAGCCCACTTGCCATCCCTGGGCCAGTGCCAGTTCTGTAGTGTATAATTCTTCGTTAGAGAGAAGTTTTTTGCCAATTCTTCCCAAATTAGGGTCAAAACCGCCAATCTTCCCCAAGAAATCTCGCCGAATTGAGTAATTAACCCCTCGCGGAGTTAAATTCGCTTGGCTGATATATACCACATTGTCGCCCAAATCGAAAGCCCCTAAACTCCCTGCTAACTGATCGGATAACCAATTGGGTTGACTGTAGCCTTGCGGCCAAATTAAGGTGACTTTTCCTCCTGCTACTGCCAGTTTTTCATTATTTTCGTAGGCATTTAACAGAATTTGCAACCATTGAGGACTAGCGATCGCATCGTCATCCAAATAAGCTAAAATCGGCGCTCTAGTTTCCTTCGCTCCGCGATTTCTGGCGGTAGATAGCCCTAAAATAGGTTCGTAAACATATTTTAGCCGCCCATCTCCCAGACGCGACTCGGCCACTTGACGGGTTTTATCGGTAGATGCGTTATCAACCACTAAAATCTCACAATCTGGGCAGGTTTGCGCCAAAAGACTATCGATCGCTCCTTCTAGGTAGTGATCGCGGTTGTGGGTACAGATAATCCCTGCTATTTTAGGAGCCATGGCTATCAAGGTTACTCATTCAATACCCTAAAACTTAACATTCCTTTGCAAAAATGTAAAAATGCTTGAGGAGACTCCGAGACTCCGAGATTGCTTTTTACTTATAGAGTTTCTCGTCAATTTGTGACCAACGCTACCAGTTTTTTAATTTAACTATCTATGGATACTATTCACGTTACAGGAATTCGTGCCTACGGTTACACAGGATATCTGGCTGAAGAACAGGTTTTAGGTCAATGGTTTGAGGTGAATTTATCCCTCGAAGTTGATATCAGCATTGCTGGCAAAAGTGACGCAATTGAAGATACCCTAGATTATCGACAGGCGATCGAAATTGTCAAACACCAGATTGAAACCGGCAAATTTGCCCTAGTGGAAAAATTGGCCACAGTCATCGCTGAGGATATTCTACAACTCGATCGAGTGCGACAGGTAAGAGTACAATTATCGAAACCCGCCGCCCCAATTCCCCATTTCACCGGTAAAATCACCATCGATATTACTAGATCCCTTTGAGTTTACGCGTATTATCGACTAAACTTTCAGCAAAAGCGTCAAAACGTTGGGAAAGCTTCTCGTCAAGGATTTTTCCTTCTTCGTTGAAGACTTTCCACGCTTGTCCTAAGCTAATTTGTTCGGGAATTACCCAAGCATGAACCCAACGGAGAATGATTCTTAAATCATTGAGGGCGTTACTATTGGATTGGCCGCCTAAAACACTGATTAACCCGGCAACCTTTCCCGATAACTCCTCAAAACTCATTAAATCTAGGGCATTCTTCATCACACCACTGACACTGCCATGATATTCCGGTGTCGCCAAAATTAATCCCGCTGCCGATTTAACCGTTTGCTGCATTTTGGCCACATCGGGATAGTCAGAATAGTCATCTCCCCCGTTACAGAAGGGTAAAGAGAGTTTTCTCAGGTCAATTATCTCCGTTTCTACTCCTAACCCCTGTACTCGACTGATAGCAACTTCTAACGCCATCGCACTATAGGATCCGCTGCGTAAACTGCCATTAATACCAACGATTTTAATCATGGAAATTATACAAACTCATAACGACTACATATAAGCTAACAAAAAAAGAGACAATTGGGGAAGCTTAGTTAAAAAAATATGTCGATGGGGCGGAGAGAGCGATCGATCTAAGTTTTAATGAGAATAGAAAGAAAGATTTATTCCATTTCCCCTCATTGCCATGCCAGAATTTCTCGATTTTCTCAAACATAAATATGCCTATGTGGCTATTGGTGAATTTAAACCGGGGTGTTTTTCCGAAGCCCAAAAACTCTACGAAAAAGCCGTTTCCACCTATTCTACGGGATTCCAGGGGGCTTTTCTGTTGCAAAAACCCGGAACCGATGAAGGAATTGCCGTAATCATCTGGGATAAAATCGATGATATGGAGGCAAATAAAAGCGAAGACCATGAATTATTGCTGAAATCCATGGCTCCTCTATTTGCAAAACCGCCTGTCACCGATTTTTACGAAGTATGTAGCGAGATAGAAGGTTCCCCCATTTAGGAATAATGTTTCTTTTCGGTGGCGATTAATTTGGCGGCTAAAACCCCGCCTAGAAAGCCAAATAAATGTCCTTGCCAAGAAATCCCCGGACGGGAAGGCAAAACGCCCCAAATTGTGCCACCGTAGAGTAAAAAGACTAGAATTGACAAGAGTATAGAAGGAATATTTCTTTGGAAATAGCCCCGCAGTAATAAAAAACCTAAATAGCCAAAAATCAAGATACTTGCCCCGATATGGATGGATCCGGGAGCAGCAAATAACCAGACTCCTAACCCCCCTACCAGCATAGTTAACCCAGTCACAATAAAAAAGTCACTGGTTTCCTGTAACATCACCAACCAACCGAGAATCAGAAAAGGAACCGTATTAGCAATAAGATGGGGAAAGTCCCCGTGTAGGAAAGGTGCGAAAAGAATACCCCGCAATCCGATGACTTGATGGGGAATAATCCCGAAATAGTCTAAACTACCCCGAAAAACAAATTGATCTAAAATCTCTAACAGCCAAAAAATCGCCACAAAAGTAGCGAGGATTATTGCTTGGGTTTTTATTTCTTGCCGTGATCCTTGACTCATAAGATTGATGGATGAGTTATTTTTTCCCATTATAGCCCCCAGATCAGTTATCAGTTATCAGTTATCAGTGATTCAGTTACCAGTGATTCAGTTATCAGTTATCAGTTATCAGTTATCAGTTATCAGTGATTCAGTTACCAGTTATCAGGTGTGAGTTATCAGTTTACTGTTTACTGTTTGCTGCGGGACAAAGAGGGGCTAATTGACAGGAAAAACAAGCGGGATTTCTTGCTTTACAAACCGCCCGGCCGTGGTAAATAATACTAATAGAAAAAGTTTCCCAATCCGGTTGAGGTAGTAAAGCCATTAAATCCCGTTCAATTTTCACCGGATCGTCATTAGTAGTTAAACCCAAACGATTACTTAAGCGCTTAACGTGGGTATCTACTGTCACCCCCTCAATAATCGCGTAAGCGTGAGCAAGTACCACATTAGCGGTTTTTCTAGCTACCCCGGGTAAAGTTAATAATTCCGCCATTGTCTTGGGTACTTCCCCCTGAAAATCCTTGAGGATTTTTTGACAAGCACCCTGAATATTTTTAGCTTTATTGCGATAGAATCCCGTGGAACGAATCAGGGTTTCTAACTCCTCTCGCTCGGCAAAAGCTAAGGATTTAGCATCGGGAAAACGGGCGAATAAAGCAGGAGTTACCTTATTTACACGCTCATCAGTGCATTGTGCCGAGAGAATAACTGCCACCAATAACTGCACGGGAGTTTGATAATTTAAGCTACAGGTTGCCTCTGGATATAATTGCTTTAAGTTGCTTAAAATCTCTAGGGCGCGCAGTTGAAGCTGAGTTTTTTTTCGAGGGGCCATCACTGGAATAAATCCTGAAAAACTGCTAGGTTAGCCGTGTCGCGCACGATTAAGAAAACTCCTAATCCTAAGAGTAAAACTAGACCTGTTTGCATGATGTTATCTTGCAGTTTAGTTGGGAGAGGTTTACCTACTAAAGCCTCGATTAATAAAAATACCAACTGACCACCATCAAGAGCAGGTAAAGGCAGAATATTAATCACCGCTAAGTTAATACTAATTAGGGCGGCAAATTGAAAAAGATTACCCGCATCATTACGAGCGATTGCTGCTCCATATTCGACAATTTTAACCGGTCCTGCTACCTGTTGAACACTGTCTTTAAAGTTACTAACTAACTGCCCAAAACCTTGCACGGTTAATAGGGTTAATCGTTGAAATTCACCCGCACCCAAGCTAAAAGCTTGACCAAAACTATCGGCTTTCAGGCGAGTTTCTTCACCGTTAGGAGCCAATCTCACCCCAATTTTACCCTGACCATCACTTCCCAATTCCGGAGTAACGATTAAATCGAGAGTTTCTGTCGGGCGTTTGATGGTTAATTTTAGGGGTTGATCGGGGGAAGATTGAATAATGTCACGGAAGTCAATAATGGCATTCTGAGAAGCACCAAGGGGCTGATCATTGATAGCGAGAACAATATCACCCGCTTGTATTCCCGCTTGTTTAGCGACGGAATTTTCCGAGGTGAAAACCTCTGGAATAATTACCCCTTCTTGATAGTTAATTTGGGGAAAACCCACCGTAGCGACTTGGGTAACAAGCAAAAAATAGGCAAAAATTAAATTAGCAATTACCCCGGCACTAATGACGATAGCTCGATCGAAAACAGGACGATTTCGTAATAAATCAGGATCGTTATTAGGAATTTGACTATCGGGATCGTCATCGGGAAAACCAACGTAACCCCCTAAAGGAATGGCGCGGAGGGCGTATTCTGTTTCTTTACCTTGATATTTAGCTAAAGCTGGACCAAAACCGATGGAAAAGCGACTAACATGGATAGATTGCCAACGAGCAGCGGCAAAATGACCTAATTCGTGAACGACAATTAATAGGGCAAGTACACCGATCGCTATTAAAACTGACATGATGATCAAAATATAATGACTTAGCTTTTGTTTATTGTAAGCGATCCTCCCAAGCAGATTGCAAAAAATCTCTAGTTATCGCTAATTTTTCGATCATTTATGCTAAAAGTGATCTTAACCGCCTAATTTGACCCGACGGAGAGCGATCGATGCCTTTGAGTGAGCGCGCCCAGCAATTAATCCCAAAAGCGAGAATCATCAGTTTCGCCAATTGGCCCTATCAGCAAGCAGCGATCGCTATTTGGCAACAAGCGGATGATCAAACTCGCTATCTCGACGATAGCGATTTAGATACTATCGTCAATTTAGAGCCTGATTTACTGGTTTCTAGTCAGCAAGCTCGAAAACTGCGGGATAATGCTAATAGCATCGTCGATAACGCTCGTCAGGCTTTATTAAGCCAATTTCCCACCATTTTTCAACCTGGAGGCGATCTTCATCCACCCCACCGCGCCGAAGCTTGTTGGCGTGATTTCTGGAACTTTTTACGCTGTATTACCTACGGTGTCGCCGGACAGCAGATTCCCTACACCAGTGCCGAGGGATTGGAAAATATGCGTCTTCTTTACCAAGAATTGCAAGTACCATTAGGGGCGATGATTTCGGGGTTAGAAGCCTTAAAACAATACAGTTTAGATTATTTTAGCGACTCAGAAAAAACCGCAATTACTCCCTATTTTGATCACTTAATTGCGGTTATGAAAAAGTTTTAAAACCGAGGCATTTAATCCGTGTTAAAATGGTGAAGCCAACAGTTAAAAATGCCGCTCACCGAGGTTAAAACTCCGTTGAACCCATGAAATCATCGGCGCGGGTGGGCCTCTTCGGGCCACCAAAAACCTCGATCGAGTGCCTGGCGGGTCGAGGTACTTTATAAAATGAGGGAGATTCTATGGATGCCAAAGCGAAATTACTAGAATTGATCGCTGGTAGAAATCGCGGACTCCTGGCCACGGAAAGCGACCGCGTGCGGATTTTAGCGGCGATCGAACAATTGGAGGACCACAATCCCCATCCTCATCCCCTCGAAGTTAAACAACTATTAGGGGGCAATTGGCGTTTACTATTCACCAGCAGCCGCGACATTCTGGGACTAGATCGCCTACCTTTTTTTCAATTGGGGCAAATTTATCAATATCTTGACCTGAACAAGGCCAAACTCTACAATATTGCTGAAATTACGGGCGTACCTTGGTTAGAAGGAGCAGTGATCGTCGCCGCTACCTTTGAACCCACCTCCGAGCGTCGGGTTATGGTCAAATTTGAGCGCTCGATCCTCGGTCTGCAACGTTTTCTCAATTATCATTCTCCCCAAGAATTTATCGAAGCGATCGAAAGTGGCAAAAAATTTCCTCCCCTCGATTTTTCCTTCAATAATCGTGAACAAAAAGGTTGGCTCGATATCACCTATCTCGATGAAGATCTCCGCATCGGCCGCGGCAGCGAGGGCAGCGTCTTTATTCTCGCTAAGGAAAAAACCTAACTTAAGTAGGTAGGCGTTAAAAGTTGTCAGATCCCCCCTTATCAAGGGGGGCAGGGTAGGGCTGTTTCATTCTCCCATCAGAATATCAAAAGTAAAAGCGATCACTATCAGGTAAAATGAGGAGTGACCGCCAACCTTTCAAATATATGTTGAGCTTAATAGAAAAACTAAAACAAGTCAAGGACTTTCGGAAAGATAAAGGAAAAAGACACCCTTTATGGATAGTATTAGTAGTAATAATACTGGGAACAATGCTAGGAT
>NZ_JAQMSY010000104.1:0-24760 GCF_028329095.1 Microcystis sp. CS-574 | reverse complement strand
TGCCCGATACGGTCTCTTAGCTTAAAAATTGATTGTTTTCGCCACGACCCCGGCGACTGTTCGAGTTTTGTCAGGGAGATTATGGTGGTGACCCTTGCTACGAAGCGGTCTTTTCTGACCAAGGTTGGGACGGTCTACCACCTCTCTCAATATACAAGGTTGGGTTTCGTCGTATCAACCGACAAGATCAACTAAAATTTTTCAAAAATTCGGTGGGTTGGGTTAAGGAACGCAACCCAACAAATTAAAAGATAATGGTGTTAATTAGTTTTGGAAAGGGGATATTTTCTGTGTAGAAATGTTGGGTTTCCTTTCGTCAACCCAACCTACAAGATCGGCGATCGCCCCTTCTCATCCCAAAAAAAAACGATCGCCTCTCCCCATCATCAAAAAACGATCGCATTACAAGATCGGTGATTGCGCTCCTCCCAAAAATGATCGCCGCTCCTTCTCAAAAAACGATCGCCTTTTCTCATCCCCAAAAAGCGATCACACTCATCCCCAAAAAGCAACCGCATTCCCAAACAGCGATCGCCCTCTCAATTAAAAGCAGGTTAAGTTAAACAAAGTGCAACACAACCTAACTAGAGATCGCAATTATTCCTTGTACTCTATTGTAAGTTTATAACTGCTTTTTCCTTTTTGTCCCAGTGTTATATTTACGTTTTCACTGGTTTCTAAACCTTTTAAATCAATACCTTGAACTATTTCGCTGTTTAATTCTATCTCAAATTTTTTCACATTATTCTCTCTTCCTGCTCTAATGATAGTTGCAATATTTTGAGCATCATCACTGGTAAGAGATACTGGCTGGGAAAAAATTCTTACAATTCCTACTGCTGCACGTATAGCAAGATACTCAAGTACTATTAGCAATGTCATAAAAGTTATAAATAGACTTATTCTGTAGTGCGATCACCGATTTTGTAACTAGGGTTAACGAATACAACCCGATGATAACATCATTGTCGAGTTACTGCAATCATTCTCTCTGACAAAGTTTGATCGCCAAATTTTATCACCTCAACCCAAGCAACAGATCGGCGATCCAGCCATATTCTGGATAGGACTACTTCAATAACTCGATTTCCCCTGGTCGCCAAGTCTTATCAAACCAAGGCTCAAGCAGGCCATAAAGTCGAAGAATCGTGTTCCAACCCGTTTCAGGAATCGTCTGCACCCAATTATTTTCCTTACCCGCAGGCGGTTTCGGCCCGAAATAGATATCCACAGAGCCATCGGCATTAACCAAAAGTCCCTTTGTCTGACTACCGACACTGGGAAACTGTTGATCCGTCTGAACCTGCGATCGCGTCTGGTTACTGTCAAGAATCACTGACCAGAATAGTAGCACGCTAGGATGTTTTAGCGTAACGCAGAATAATTACAAATTCATCATGATTAAAAGCAAAAAAGCCCGTTAAGTAGCTATTTTTTAAGTCAAGACGGCAATTAGCGATCGCGCCTCCTGATCAAAAAGCGATCACACCATGAGAAGAAAACCTGATCGCACTAAAGTCCAAAATAATCGCAAATCAGATAATTATTGTTAAGAAAACAATTTGGTTTGTTACATTTCATTAGCGTACCCTACAGGATCACCGACCATACTAACTGGTTGCTTGTCGAGAGCAATTTCAAATAAAAATTCAGGGGCAAAGTCTGCTCCGTTTGGCCATTCTATTGTCCGACTATTGACATATACTTTTTGAAATAAACTCTTATCTTTTAAGGGTTCAAAGATTTCTCCATACAATTCTTGTTCTAAATCTACAATCCCTTCTATTCCATTATTAAAGGTTAGCTTTAATTGATACTTATCCAGATATTCCACACAGATAACATGAAGAAATAGCTCCTTTTTAGGGAAGGGGATCGATTCTGTTAAGAGGTTTTCTTTGACGCGCATTTTCCCAGTTCTCCAATAGTTCAGATTGGTGTAGATCAAGCCACTCCCATATTAAATTTAGTCCTCTTTTGGGCATTTGACCACAAACTTCACCTGTGTGAATCATTATAACCGCTTCATAATCTTGATACTCGGCATGGATATGAGGCGGATTGTGATCGTTATAGTTCATGGTGATTTTTATTCCATAGAAGCTTGATAGAGTGGGCATGAGTAAGAATAGTAATCAAGGTTGCTTTCTAAAAGTTTTCCCCCTATTGTAAGCGATCGCCCCTCCTTCTCAAAAAACGATCGCCTCTTCTCATCCCCAAAAATGATCGCCCTTTCTCATCCCCAAAAAGCGACCACACGATGAAAAGAGATTAATTTGTCTAAAAATTTGCTAGACTGGGGGCAATAAAGGCTTATTTTAAAGGTGGTAAGTCAATGTGGTGGCAAAGTTCTCGATTAGACCGTATTGAAGCCAATATGGAGCGTATTGATGGAAGAATAGAACGTCTGGCGGAAATCAGTGAAGCAACGAATCGGCGTATTGATCGGTTTGTGGAGGCTACTGCTCAACAAATGGAAGACTCTAAGGCTCGTATTGACCAACTGCAAAAAGGGATGGAACAGCTTCAGCGTGCAGTTGGCTATTTTTTAAGTCAAGACGGCAATTAGTGATCGCAATTCCCCCAAAAATGCTCTATACAGTGCTTAATGCTTTGATTTTCGCTATCTCTGTTTCTAAGTTGGGAAGTTTTTGATTATATTTTTGGGCTGTTTCTAACCATAAATCTTTTACCATCAGTAATTCTTGTAGGGTTTCTTCTAAGGTTTCACCCTGAGCCAAACAGCCAGATAGTGCTGGAATTTCAGCGACAAAACCGCCTTCTTCACAGGGATAAATAATAATTGGATAATTCATCTTTAGTTATCTCCGATGATTTCAAGGACTCGACGAATATAAACAGATTTTACTTTTTTATTATGAACAGGTATGACCAAAATAATATCATTTCTTTTAAAAATGTGATGGCTACCTGTAATTCTATCAAGGGAAAACCCTTCTAATTCTAGCAGTTGACAAACATCGTTGAATCTTGCGTTATTAGGACTATTCTTGAGTAGTTCTAGTAGTTTATCCCTTTTAGACACGAGTGAATGCCATTCAACAATGAGCTTGAGCAAAAATCCATTTTAACCCAAAGGGAGAAAACTTTTAACAATACACTTGTTCTAACATAGCGGTAGTGAGAGATTTTTGGCCGTGATAATAGAGACGACGATTGAGACAACCGATCGATTTAACATAGGTAGATAGGGTTCCCAGATCATGGGAAATAATTAAAATGGTCATCCACTCATTCAATTCTTGCAACAGGGAAAAAATACTAGCACGCATTTGGGGATCGACACTAGCAGTGGGTTCATCTAAAATCAAGAGACGGGGTTCTACCGCTAAAGCGCGAGCGATATAAACCCGTTGGCGCTGTCCCCCCGAAAGTTCAGCAATCGACCTTTTTTTCAACGCTAACATTCCCACACTATCTAAAGCTTTATCTACCCTTACCTCATCTTTTTTACTATAGCCTTGCCAGAGTTTTTTGCTGCTCAATCTCCCCATTTTCACCACCTCACCCACAGTGATGGGAAATGAGCGATCGCATTCGACAAACTGCGGCACATAACCGACTAATTCCCGACCTTTTTCGACACTTTGCCCCAAAATACTGACTTCTCCCCGCCAAGGTTTAATTAATCCCAGTAAAACCTTAAGGAGGGTAGTTTTTCCTCCTCCATTCGGGCCGATAATTCCCAGGAAATCTAATTCTTCAATGGTTAAATTAATATCTTCGAGGATAGGTTCCTGTTCGTAGCCGGCCCAGAGATTATTAATGGTAATGATCGTTGACATATACAAGCAATTACTGATTTAAAACTGTGGCCATTTTTTGGGAAACTTGTCGCAGGTTTTCACTCCAATTTTGAGCAAAGGCACTGATAGGGATTACCTGTCCCCCAATTTCCCTAGCAATAGTTTCGGCACTTTTCTGACTAAATTCTGGTTGAGTAAAAATAACTTTAATATTCTCTTTTTTGGCCTGTTTGATTAGTTGACTTAACTGGGCAGCACTGGGTTCATTACCGTCAATTTCGATCGCAATCATCTCTAAACCGTAATCTTGGGCAAAATAGCCCCATTCGGGATGAAATACCATAAATTTTTTGTTTTTAATCCCTGCCAAGTTTTGCCGAATTTCTTGATCTAATGCGTCTAATTCCTGACTGAATTTTTCCAAGTTAGCCCGATAGATAGCTTCCTGACCGGGATCGAGTTGTGCTAGGGTTTGATAAATAGTCTTTGCCTGTGCTTTGACTCGTTTTGGGGATAACCAAATATGGGGATCTAGGGTGTTTTTTCCAGCTTGCTCTGTTTTTGCCTTGGCATGATCATGATCGTGATTATGATCATGATCATGATCATGTTCTGCTGTCAAAGGGATTTTATCTACCCCTTGACTGGTATCGACGATTAACATCTGTTGGTTAACACTGTTTAAGCGATCTTTCCAGGCATCTTCTAAGGATACACCAATTTTAAAATAGGCTTGCGATCGGGCTGTGGTTTTTAATTGTTCGGGTTTTGGTTCATAGGTGTGGGGATCTGTCCCGGGTTGAATCATGGCATTAACACTGACTCTATCACCGCCGATACGTTTGACAAAATATTCCTGCGGTACGATACTCACTGTCACCTGTAAGGGTGTCTTTGCTTCCTCTTCCTTGACCGAGGGACCACTACAAGCTGTTAAGCTGGCTATAGTCAGGGTTAAAGCGATCGCTGTTAACTGGAAATTTTTACCCATCGGATTAACTGAGTCTGATTATGATTCTGATCTTATCACAGTCGGTGAGAATCGTTATCATTCTGAAAATATTTCGGTATAGATGTACTGGTTTTTCGTCCTTCGATCTTTCGCTCCCAATTAAAAATTTTCTCTTGCTAACTAACGCTTGACATGATATTATATAGACAATGGAAAATCCGTGCGCCTGCGACCCCCCTCTGGTCAAGTCAAATAAAGCCCAAAAAAATTAACCCCAAAAAGTAGTGGGTAAACTGGAAACTGATACTCGTTAAGACTGCACCGGAGTGCCGGAGTTGGGAGAGGAAGCCTGAGCATTTGTACTAGAACTCCCAATAGGCAGTATAAATTCAGGAGAGCTTAACTAGAGCTTGCTGAATAAATCTAAAAACCGTGTTGGGTAAGACTTTTAGACTTTTTGGGAAATCAAAAAGTACCGGACATGGGAGTGATCGGGGGGAAAATTCAGGGACTTTTTCCCTGAAAATTAGGTAATTGACCCCCTCAAAATCGGTAAAACCCTACACCCCACACCCTACCCCCACGAAAAACTTTTTGCCGCAAACCCTAACCAAAAACCGAGTGCCGATCACTAAAAAATGACTTTTGCCTCCGTTATTCGCAACATTGAAAAATCGCCATTAACTGCCGAACTTATCCAAAAACTGGAGAAAAACGGCAATTTAACCCTAACTGGCCTTGCCCGCTTACCGAAAGGATTAATCAGCACAGCTTTCGCCCGTTGTCAAGGAAAAAATCTTTTAATTATCTGTGCCAATCTGGAGGAAGCGGCACGTTGGGCGGCACAATTAGAAGCGATGACGTGGAAAGGTGTTTTCTTTTATCCCACCTCGGAAGCTTGCCCCTACGAGAGATTTAATCGGGAATCCGAGATGATTTGGGGACAGATGCAGGTATTATCGGCCCTTCGACGTAGCTCAGGACAAGCTCTAATCAGTCATCAAGAGGCTGGAATTGCGATCGTTACCACCGAAAAGGCCCTGCAGCCCCATTTACCCCCTAGAGAGGTTTTCGAGCAGTATAGCGATAATTTTGCGGTAGGAAGGGTTATAGAAGCCAAAAACCTCGATCTAACCCTAGCTAGATTAGGATATGAACGGGTTTCACTGGTAGAAACCGAAGGGCAATGGAGTCGTCGCGGCGATATCGTTGATATTTTCCCAGTTTCGGCCGAATTACCGGTCAGGTTAGAATTTTTCGGCGATGAATTGGAAAAATTGCGAGAATTTGACCCTGCCACCCAAAGATCCCTCGATTCTATCCCCAATCTGCTTCTTACTCCCACTAGCTTCGCAGCGATGATTGCCCCTTCTCTTCCCCCCACAGTGGCCGATTATTTGGAGGCTGAAGAGCGAGAAAAATTGGCTAATGGCATTTATCCAGAGGGAATTGAGCGATTTTTAGGCTTGTCCTTCCGTCAACCTGCCTCTTTATTGGATTATCTCCCCGAAAATACTCTTATTGCCTTTGATGAACTGGAAAGCTGTCAAGCTAGAAGCGATCGCTGGATAGAATATATTGGGGAACGCTGGCAAGAGATAGAACCAGCTTTACCGCAAATTCACCGTTCTTTTGGCGAATCTCTGCAAATATCGGTTAAATTTCCCCATCTCTACCTCTCAGAAATAGACGATCACCTCTCCGAAAATAGTCTTAATCTCTCCAGTCGTCCGATTCCCACCAATCCGGGGCAATTCGCCAAACTAGCGGAAATTTTACGGGGAAAAAGAGAGATTTATAGCGGTATTAAAGTAAATAAGTACGCTACATGGTTAATATCTGCCCAACCCTCCCGTACAGTCTCGTTATTACAGGAACACGACTGCCCGGCCCAATTTATCCCCAATCCCCTCGATTTTGGGGCGATCGAGCGCTTAATCATTCAAAACACCGCTACAGCCCTAAAATACTCAGGATTAGCTGAATTAGAAGGTTTTATCCTCCCCACCTATCGCATAGTCGTCGTTACTGATCGAGAGTTCTTCGGGCAACATCTTTTAAATACTGCCGGTTACGTCCGCAAACGTCGGCAAGCAGCCTCGGTACAGGTGGATGTGAATAAACTCCGTCCCCTCGATTTTGTAGTACATAAACACCATGGCATCGGACAGTTTATCAAACTAGAAAAGCAGGAAAGCACAATTAGCGGAGTAGTGCAAGGTCGAGATTATCTAGTTATTAAGTATGCTGATGGATTATTGCGGGTTCCTGCCGATTCTGTTGATAATCTCTCCCGTTATCGTCATACAGGTAATCAAGAGCCTGAATTACATAAAATCTCTGGCAAAGCGTGGGAAGCGACGAAAGCTCGCGTCAGGAAGTCAGTTAAGAAGTTAGCGGTTGATTTAATCAATATTTACGCCCAACGCGCCCAAAAATCGGGTTTTGCCTATCCGATGGATAATCCCTGGCAGCGGGAGTTAGAGGATTCTTTTCCCTACCAACCCACTGCTGATCAACTGAAAGCGATACAGGATGTGAAACGGGATTTAGAAAGCGATCGCCCGATGGATCGCTTAGTCTGTGGGGATGTGGGTTTTGGTAAGACAGAAGTGGCGATTCGTGCTATTTTTAAAGCTGTCACCACGGGTCATAAACAGGTGGCTTTATTAGCACCAACAACGATTTTAACCCAACAACATTATCACACCCTAAAAGAACGTTTTGCTCCCTATCCTATTAATGTGGGTTTATTAAATCGTTTTCGCACCAATTCCGAGAAAAAAGATATCGTCCAGCGCTTGAAAACGGGGGAATTGGATATAGTGGTGGGGACGCAGTTGTTATTAAGTAAAGCGGTGGAGTTTAAAGATTTAGGATTATTGGTGATCGATGAAGAACAGCGTTTTGGTGTCAATCAAAAGGAAAAAATTAAGGCTTTTAAAAGTAATATTGATGTGTTAACCTTGACGGCAACACCGATTCCCCGGACTCTTTATATGTCCCTTTCTGGGGTGCGAGAAATGAGTTTAATTACCACACCTCCCCCCTCTCGTCGTCCCATCCAAACCCACCTTTCTAGTTATAATTCTGATGTGATTAGAACGGCAATTCGCAATGAATTGGATCGGGGGGGACAGATTTTTTATGTAGTACCCAGAATCGAGGGAATTGAAGAAAAAGCGGCAGCAATTCAAGGGATGATTCCGGGTGCTAGAATTTCCATTGGTCACGGTCGTATGGATGAGGCTGAATTAGAGACCACCATGTTAGCTTTTAATAATGGGGAAGCGGATATCTTAGTCTGTACGACTATTGTGGAGTCGGGGTTAGATATTCCCAGAGTTAACACAATTATCATTGAAGATGCCCAAAAATTCGGTTTAGCGCAACTCTATCAACTGCGGGGACGGGTGGGGCGATCGGGAGTACAAGCGCACGCTTGGTTACTTTATCCAGCTAAGGGAGAACTAACAGAAACCGCTCGGGAAAGATTAAAGGCAATTCAAGAATTTACCCAGTTAGGATCGGGGTATCAATTAGCGACTAGGGATCTGGAAATTCGCGGCGCTGGTAACTTATTGGGTGCGGAACAATCGGGACAAATGGAAGCGATTGGTTTTGATCTATATATGGAAATGTTACAGGAAGCTTTGCGGGAAATTCAAGGTCAAGAAATTCCTCAAGTGGAGGATACCCAAATCGATCTGAAATTGACGGCATTTATTCCTAATGATTATATATCCGATCCGGAGCAGAAAATGGATGTCTATCGGGCGATCGCTACTGCTAATTCTCAGAAAACTTTAGGACAAATTGCTGCGGATTTAGTGGATAGATACGGGGCAATTCCTTCCCCAGTGGCACAATTATTTAAGGTAATCGAGTTAAAACATCTGGCTAAATCCCTCGGTTTTTCGCGCATTAAACCCGATGGAAAACAGCATATTATCCTAGAAACTCCTATGGAGGAACCAGCGTGGAAATTATTACAAGAACACCTACCCCAACATATACAATCACGCTTTGTTTATAGTCCCAAACAGGTGACGGTTAGGGGTTTAGGAACGGTAAAACCACCACAGCAGTTAGATAGTTTATTGGAGTGGTTAGCTAAGTGTAAAGATGGTTTACCGAGGGGGAATTAGACTAAATCCTGTTTAAAAAGTATAGGAGAGTGGGTGATGGGGAAAAGATAATCAATAAGAGTAATCTCCTGACTCCTATACTCTAACTGCTATAAAAAGCACCTCATATCTAGGAGGTGCTTTGGGGACGGAGAGAGAGGGATTCGAACCCTCGTTAAAGTTACCCCTAAACAGCATTTCCAGTGCTGCGCCTTCAACCGCTCGGCCATCTCTCCAATTTAGGTCACGATCATCCATCCTACAGCAAATGCTGCCGATCTGTCAAATTATTTTTCTTTTTCCGACGATGACCGATCAGGTTAGGGACTTGCGCTTTGATAATGTACCTTTTGGGCGAACGCAGTTCGCCCCTACATTGTGGACAAAATCCGTTACTGTAGGGGCGCAAAGCTTGCGCCCTCCGATCGATTGGGATATTATTCCCACGCAAGTCCCTAAGCATACCCTAGATATTGATTTAAGATTGCGGCTGTAGCTAGACCAGTTTTTTGCCAACTAAACTCATCGGCCCGTTTTTTGCCTAGATAACTTAATTTTGACTGTAATTGTCGATCTTGAGCGATAATTTTTAGGGCATCGGCTATGGACTCGACTCGATAGGGATCGATTAAAATTGCCGCTGTTGCCGTGACTTCGGGCAAAGATGACAAATTTGAGGTAATGACGGGTGTACCGCAGGCCATAGCCTCTAAAACGGGCAATCCAAAGCCTTCCCAGAGACTGGGGAAGACTAAAGCAGTGGCTTGACTGATAACTTTGGGTAGGTGATCGTAGGGGATATAGTCGAGGAATTTAATGCGATCGCTAACTGCCAATTCTCGCGCTTGTTGTTGTAAATTCGGGGTATAACGGCGATCGAAGCTGCCGGCAATCCAAAGATGATAATCGCTTAAATCTGGGGGCAGTTGGGCAAAAGCGGCGATTAAACGCGGTAAATTTTTATAGGGATTGGGACGACCGAGATAGAGAAAATAGGGATGTTCTGGCTTATTATCTTCCATAGGACGAAAGTGATGATGATCGTAGGCTAGGGGAATTGAAGTAATTTTATCGGCGGGAATTTGATAATATTCAGTGATATCTTTGGCCGTTGCCTGAGAGTTACAGATAATATGTTTTGCCTGTTGTAATACCTGCGGCACATAATAACGGAAATATTGGGTTAAGGGGGAAGTAAAACTGGGAAACCTTAGGGGAATTAAATCGTGGACCATGACGACAAAGCGACAGGGAGAATTTATCGGCGCTTCTGGGAGGGGAGAAAAGAGTAAATTGGCGTTTAATTGTCGGTAAATTGACGGTAACTGCCACTGAGTCCAGAGTAAGCGTTTTAAATGACCTTTCGCTCCTCGATCAGGGCCGAGACCTTTGGGGATAGAATAACAGTTAAAGTCGGGATAACTATTAGCTGTTAGTAGGGTTGGTTCTAAATGTTTCAGGTAGGGTAAGAGGTTAAGAATGTAGGTACTGATTCCCGTGGGTTGGGGAAAAAGTACCGAGAGATTAATTAATAGGTTATGCTTTGTATTCACTAATTACCCTGTTGATATTTGCTGAGGATTTCTGAGATATATTGGTAGCCTTCCAGTCCAATAGATTTAATCAGGGAGGAACGTTCCTGACTGAAAGTCTGTTCAAAAGCTGCGATATTTTTGCCGCGAATAACTGTTAATAGACTAGCAGCTTGTCGCCATTCCACTGCACCGATTTCGTGGAGCCAATACATTCCTAGAGAACCCATATAAATTGCCTGTTCAAAATTTTTGTCTTGATAGTAAGCTTCGCCTAAATAAGTTAGTAATAAACCTTGCAGATATACATCTCCGTAGTATTTGGCCGATTCCAATCCTTGTAGGAGAATATTAATCGCATCTTGGGTTCTTTCGAGGACAAGATATGCTAAACCTAAACTGCTACAACAAAGGGATTTACTCTGCCAATCTTGGAGACTTTCCGCTAACTTTAATCCCTGCTGTAAATACTCGATCGAACTTTGATAAATTTCGGGATCATATCTCTCTAACTGTTGCGCTTCCTGTACCTGACTATAACCCAAATTAGCTAAAGCGTTAGCCTGTCCTAAACTATTACCCTGTTGACGACTTAAAATTAAGGCTCTCTGACTTAAATTAATCGCTTCTGTATAGTTTTTTTGGATAGCATTGAGACGGGATAAATGGTTTAAATTAGCTATTTCACAAGCAGAGTCCTGTTGTTGACGAGCAATTTCTAAAGCTTGTTGATGACATTCTCTGGCCTGTGGATAGTCGCCGCGAATGCGATTAGAATAGGCAATTAAAGTTAAAATTCTCGCCTTTTCTCCCGTACCTTCCACATAACGCAGAGGAATTGATAAATAATCTAATGCCTCCTTGAGATAACTGCCAGAAAAGGAGGCGAAAATTCCTCCGTATAAAGGAAAATAATCCCGTTGAGCAAAGGTTCTCAGAATTTGTAAAGCCATCTGAAAACAGCCGCGACTATAGAGAGAATTTTTACTAACTTGCTCGAAACTATTGGTTAACAGCGACCAAATTAAAGCAAAGGTGAGAAAGGTAGAAATAGATAATTTTGCTCCCAGTTTTTCGCTATAGATACGCTGATCAAAAAAGTTAATTAGTCCCCTTTGGATATATTGAAAAACAATGGCAGTTTCTACCCAATCGGTTAAAGTTAAATCCTGGGTGAGAGAATCAAAAGCTTGTTGATTAGCTAAACTTTCTAAGACTCGTTTTAACCAAGAGGGATTAACTTTACTTGCCCAAATTTGCCAGGGAGTCACTCGCTCATTATCATTAGTAAAACCAAGATGGCGATTTTGTTCGTAGAGCCAACTGGTGAGATCATTCGATAAATTTGACCAAGTATTTAACCCCAGATTAATCCCCGTGGCAATTTGCCATAAATCCGCTTCTCCTCGCTGGTGAGAAACTGTCTGTAAATTCTTGGCTAACTGTTGTAATTGTTCTAGGGTTAAAGCATTACTTTGATTGGGATCAATTAAATTCACTAAAGTTAGTAAACGATCCTCTCGATCGATTTTCACCAGATTATCGATCGCCGCTGCAGTGAGAGAATTTTGCTGATTGGTTTTTTGATATTTTTCCCATTCACTTTCGATCGTTTCCAGGGTCCGCAAAACCCTAGTCGCTTTAATTTTTGTTTCTAACTGTGAGCGAGTAATGATAATTTTTTCAGTTAAACAACGCTCAAAAATTTCTCCTGTGCCATTTTTTACTCCCTCGGACAAAAGGTTATAAACCTGTGATTTAGCTCTAATTTTTCCTTCTAAAGTTAGATTGACAATGCGCTCAATTAGTGCATTATAAGTTTCGTTGAAGTTATCTCTATTTTCTGTCATAAGTGTTTTTTCAGTTATCAGTAAACAGTAATCAGTGAAAAGACAGTAGTAAGCTTCTAAGCTGTACTGAATTTAAACTGCATATTGGAAAATTTAGTACAAATGCTCAAACTTCCTCTCCCTACTCCGGCACTCCAGTACAGTCTTAACGAGTAATTTATATAGTCAGCAGCTTATCAGTTATCAGATGTGAGTTTTCAGTTCACCGACTACTTTTTGGGGTTAATTTTTTTGGGCTTTATTTGACTTGAAAAGGGGGGGTCGCAGGCTGGCACGGATTCCCATTATATAAGAAATTATCTGTCAAGTCGTGGGGTTTTGTCAAGCTTTTTGGAAAAAAAATTAACCGATAGTCTTAACGAGTAATTTAGATAGTCAACAGCTGATTTAATGCTGCACACTTAAAACTTAAAACTTAAAACTTAAAACTTAAAACTGATAACTGATTCAAGACTGACTCCTGTTGACCAAAGTGATTACTGTCACTTCGGGGGGACAAAAAAGACGACCAGGGAAATAGGTTCCTAAGCCTCGATTCACATATAATTGATTGTCCCCGACTCGATGAAATCCCTCGGACCATTGCCAGTATCGGACTACTTTGCTAAACTCCCGATAAAGGGGAACCCATGGACGATAGGGTTCGGGTAGTGATCGCCTAAGTTCCTCTAAAATTATCGGTAGGGAACCGATACCCGGTATAGTCACTTGACCTCCGTGGGTATGACCGGATAACTGCAAATCCACGCGCCAATCCTTTAAAATCATGGCTGTATCGGGATTATGGGAAAGGACGAGTCTGGGTATATCGGGGGAAATTTGCTCGAGGATTTGCGGTAAAAATTCCCCAGACCAATAATCGGCCAATCCGACGATGGGAAAATTTTCGCCGTAGGGTGTGACGATTTCATTCCAGAGTACCCGAATTCCTACGCTAGTTAAGGCTGATCTGACCGTTTCCCTTGCGTTGGGAAGATAACTGTCATGATTTCCTAAACAAGCATAAATACCCCCTTGACTTTTGAGAGCTTTTATGCTATCTGCTAGGGCAAAAATTGGCTGGGGACTATCGGTAATAAAGTCCCCCGTCAGGAAGATGAGATCGGGTTTTTCCTGATTAGTAATGGCGATCGCTTCTTGCAGGACAGCTTCAGGCAAATGCTCTTCATCGCAGTGCAGATCTGACCACTGCACCAACTTGATCCCTTGCAGATGTGCCGGTAGGCCAGCAATTGCGATCGTTAATCTTTCTACCTGTAAGGATTCTAACCAAAAGGGTCGCATCGGTGAGCCGTTGTCGGTGAGTAGTTACCAGTCTATCAATTATTTGCCGATGGGGTTGCTGGGGGACGCTTCCGCAAACATCCCTCTCTTGAGGATTAGCCTGGAAATTTACTGATAATTCTCTCCATAGCGGCCTCGACATTGGCACGACTATTAAAAGCCGATAGCCGGAAATAACCCTCTCCGGCAGCCCCAAAGCCAGATCCAGGAGTTCCCACCACATTACAGGTATGTAGCAGTTTATCGAAGAAATCCCAACTTGATAGACCCTGGGGCGTTTTTACCCAAACGTAGGGCGCATTTACGCCACCATGGACTTCTAAACCGGCAGCGGTTAATTTTTCTCGGATAATTGTTGCATTTTGTAAATAAAACTTGACAAGTTCTTGTACTTGTGCTTGTCCTTCCGAGGAATAAACCGCCTCGGCCCCCCGTTGGACAATGTAGGAAACGCCGTTAAATTTGGTCGATTGCCGACGATTCCACAGTTTCCAGAGTTGCACATCGCTGCCGTCGGCCGCTTTGGCCATCAGACTTTGGGGAACCACGGTTAAAGCGCAACGGGTCCCGGTAAAACCGGCATTTTTAGAAAAAGAGCGAAATTCGATCGCACATTGCCGCGCTCCCTCGATTTCGTAGATGGAATGGGGTAAACTGGCATCGGTGATAAAGGCCTCGTAGGCCGCATCAAAAAAGATAATCGATCCGTTGGCCCTAGCATAATTGACCCAAGCTGTCAAGTGTTCTTTGGTAGCTGTGGCCCCGGTGGGATTATTGGGAAAACAGAGATAGATTAAATCGACTTTTTCCGCCGGAATCTGGGCAGTAAAGTTATTTTCGGCGGTAATTGGCAGATAAATCAAGCCCTCGTATTCGCCGCGTTTGTTGACCTCTCCCGTGTGTCCGGCCATAACGTTAGTATCGACGTAAACGGGATATACTGGGTCGGTCACGGCGATCGAGTTATTATCCCCAAAAATATCGAGAATATTGCCCGTATCGCACTTAGAACCGTCGGAAATAAAGATTTCATCGGCATTTATCTCACAACCGCGAGCCTGAAAATCATGGACGGCGATTTTCTCCCTTAACCAAGCATAACCCTGTTCGGGCCCGTAACCCTTAAAGCTAGAGCGATCGCCCATTTCCTCCACTGCTTTGATCATGGCCTCGCGACAAGCTAGGGGCAAAGGTTCGGTGACATCCCCAATCCCCAGACGGATAATATTAGCATCGGGATTGGCTGCCGCAAAAGCTTGGACTCGTCGGGCAATTTCTGGGAAAAGATAACCCGCTTTTAGTTTTAAGTAATTACTGTTAATGGTTGCCATAATTATTATTCTCGTTTCAGTCGCAACCTTTAATTCTATAATAGTCGGTCATCGGCCGTTAGTTTCGATCGCCCTCCTTGATGGACTAGGATTGGGTGTGGCCTGTTGTCTTTCGATATACAATCAGAGAAAAACCTCTTAATAACTGACATTAGTATGGGTGAATCAAAACGTCGTCAATCGGCCCTGGGTGATAAGTATGGACAGGAAGAAAATATCCTGCCTTGGCTACCAATTACCAAAAGTCAAGCAGCCCAAGCTTACAAGTTAACCACTAGGGGTGCCTGGATTGGTATAGGAGTTTTAGCCGGGGTTTGGGTGGTTATTCGCTTTGTCGGGCCAGCTTTCGGTTGGTGGAATGTCCAATAACTGGTTAGGGACTTGCGCTTTGATGGTGGTAGCTTTTTCTTTTTTTAGCCAATACAGCGCTTCTGTTCCCCCCTGAAAGGTTACGGTTAATTAGGGTTTGCTGAATAAATCTAAAAACCTTGTTGGATAACGCTTTTAGACTTTTTTTCCCTCAAAAAGTGCCGACCTTTGGAGTGATTGGGGGGAAAATTCAGGTACTTTTTTTCTGAAAATTAGGTAATTGACCACGGCTCGACTGAGCTTCGCCGAACGCCCTGAAAATAGGTAAAACCCCACACCCCACACCCCACACCCTACCCCCACGAAAAACTTTTTCAGCAAGCCCTAATTAATTGGGCCGAAAGATTACCTGTGATGATAACATGGGCTTTACTTGTCCCAGCCATTGCCAAGATTTGCCCTTGTATATATTCAGGTTTAATGGGGCTAATTTTCTCTATTTCTAGATAGTCTTTGGGAGTAAAATAAGCGTGACTTTTACTGGCTGTCATGGGGTTTATTTTGCTTATTGTTGGTTTTCTAGCGGACAATTAAGCCAAATAATTGAATCTAAATCAGTCTGATTGCCTTCAGTAATTAGCTTTCTTATCAGTTCAATATAATTAAAATTACTCTCGAATAAAACAAAACGTCTATCTAAAGAAGCGGCCGCTAGTCCCACGGTTCCTGAACCAGCAAAAGGATCTAAAACCACATCACCTTTAAAAGAGTAATAGGTAATCACTTTTTCTGCCAATTCTACGGGAAAAGCGGCAGGATGTTTTGAGTTGGTGACTGGGTTAATTTTCCAGACATTAGTGCGTTCATAACCATCGGCAATTTTTGAGGCTTTTACTACTTCTTGATCGGGATGATTGCGAATATGCCAATCGATGAGTAAATCCGTGTGTTTACGATAGACTAAAACGTATTCAGTCACCGGCACGGTTTTGTATTGGAGAGGGTTTCGATCGGCGGCAAATCTGCGCCCTCTACCAGTTGCCCACCCTGCTCCCTCTGGTTTTAGCCAAATAATATCATCAATAAAATCGTAACCTTCTTCAATAAAAATTCGATGCAAATCAAAGGGAACAGCAATACGTTTAGAAGCTTGATTACGCGAAGCACGACGCAATAGCACGGGAGAAATATTAATGACAAAAAAACGTCCTTCACTCAAAACTCGATGACATTTTCTGATCACCTGTCGCAGCTTCAATAGATAGCTTTCGTATTCTTCAAATTCCGAATATTCTGGACGAGCATTAAAATAGGGTGGTGAGGTAAAGATTAAATCAACACTTTCTGCGGGCATTTCCTCCAAAAGTTCGCTACAATCACCAAATCCGATGGTATTTCTCAGAGAGGAAAGCTTATATTCTTTTTTAGTTTTCTTGGGGGTTTCTAATTTAGATTCATCCTGTTTTAACAGACGAGCGATAATAATTTCAGTCCGGGTTGTCCTATCGGCTAAAATTTCGGTGGTGTAGGCATCGATCACCACTTCCCCAACGGTTTTTTTCTGGTCATTACATAGAGGAACTCGCCAAATATGATATCTGTCATCCACTTCTGGTAAACCTAATTTAATCGCATTAACTAAATTTATTTCCCGCAACCAATTAAGGACAATTTCTTTAGCTTCTGCCACCGTGCGAAGCAGATAACCGCGCTTGTCCGATACCAGTTCTTTTTCCATGTCATTACTCTAGTTCTCTCTAGAATTCTAGCTGATCATTATCCAAAAAACTAGGAGAGTCTCAAGATAGAAATTGGCCACCCTTTAAAAATTCCACATTTCTAAGACTTTTCCCGTAATTGTTTGATTTAACCAGAAAGTATTATGACTGAGGGAGTGAAGATTATTTGCCGTTACTTTCCAGCTTGCTTGGGGATGAAAAAGAATTGCTTCCGCGGGATTGCCGGGGGTAAGAGATGCTGGTTTTTGTTGTAAACAATGACAGGGATTGAGACTAAGCGCTTGCCATAATTGTAAAGCTGATAATTGTCCGGTTATTACTAATTTTTCCCAGAGTAGCGGTAAAGCTAATTCTAACCCGATCGCGCCGGGGGGTGCTTCTGCAAAAGAGACGGTTTTTTCTTCGTAGGTATAGGGACGATGATCGATCGCGATTGCGTCGATAATTCCCTCTTTAATTGCCGCAATTAACGCCTTGCGATCGCTTTCGTTGCCCAAGGGTGGAGCGAGGTGTAAACTGGGATGGTAGCTGGCGATCGATCCTGTATTTAAGAGGAGATGCAACCACGTCACACTAGCGGTTATCGGCAATCCCCGCATTTTTGCCTCGCGAATTAATTCCACTCCTCGACGGGTAGAAATTCGCATGATGTGAACAGGTGTATTAATTTCGCCGACGATTTCTAAAATTGTGGCTAAAGCAGTGGTTTCAGAAATAGCAGGATCTCCGGGTAAACCGAAGCGAATTGAGGTTTCTCCCTCGCGCATGACTCCATTACCCTTTAATTGCTGATTTACGGGGGAAAGGGCGATATTTTGACCGAAGGGTTTTAGGTATTCCAATAAGTGCCGCAACAGTCCCAAATCTTCTAGACCGCGATTATCGGTAAAACCCACCGCTACAGGCATTAAATCGGCTAATTCGGTCATTTTTTGCCCTTGTCTTCCTAGGGTGAGACTTGCCCAAAAATGCAGACGAGTCGATTTTGAGTCAAAAAACCCTTGACTTTTTTCCTGTAATGTGCTAATGAGTGCGGGGTGATCGAGAGGGGGGAGAGTATTGGGGAGAATTGCCACCCGGGTGCAGCCTCCGGCCGTGGCCGCTTTGAGCAAAGATGCGAGGGTTTCTCGGTCTTCGTGGCCAGGTTCCCCGGAATGACTGTAGAGATCGACTAATCCAGGAGCAAAAATACAGTTTTGACCAGAAATATAGTTACTATTTTCTCTTGGGGGAAGCTGGGATTCGATCGCTTTAATTACCCCCTCCTCAATCCAGACATCGGCAATGCGATCGGTTTGTGTCAGGGGGTCAAGGACTCTAACCTGTTCTATAATTGTCGAGGATTGGCTATTCACGCAGACTAATTAAAACGTCATTTTTTCCTTTGGCAGTATATCACGTTAAGTAAAAAGTAAAAAGCAAAAAAGCTGAGTTGTCGGTTAGGTTGGGGGACGATAAGTTAGAATATTGATCGACTACGGTTTTAATCTTTATTTTAATTGGCTGGCCTACCCTAGGGAGAATTGATAGCCGAATCATGCAACTAGAACTTTTCGATTCTAATAATTTAGAAGAAATTAATCAGGGAACCCCGCGATTAGTTTCTTTTCGAGATTTAGTGCCAGAAATCACCAGCACCAGTTATCTAACCCATGGCATCTATTATTATCCTGCCAAATTTATTCCCCAAGTGGTGAGATTTTGCCTTGATAATTACAGTAAAAAGGATGATTGGATTATCGATCCTTTTGCGGGTTCAGGTACGGTGGGTTTAGAGGCTAAACTTTGTCAAAGAAATGCAGTTTTAACTGACCTGAATTATCTTTTAAACCATATTATCCCGATTAAGATCACGGAACAACAAGAACCATTGAGTTACTCAGAGTTAGATAAAAAAATCTTAGAAGTTTTTGCCAGCAAGGATAAATTTATCCCTCAGTGGTCAAATTTAAACTATTGGTATCCAGAGGAGATTTTAGTAGTTTTACAGAAACTTTGGGCAGGTCAAAAAAGTCTAGAACCTGATTTGTATTCCCAGATCATTCAAGCGGTTTTAGTGAAAGTTAGTAAACAGTTTTCCTATGCAGAACATACGAAACCAAAATTATTTCAATCGAAATACAAAAAATCAGATATACAAGAACTATTACAAAGAGATTGGCAAGAGGAATTAAAACGAACGATTAAAGATATGAGTTTTGAAACTTTAACCAGCGTCAATCAATATATTACCGTAACTTGGCATAATTGTAATCAAGTGCTTTTTTATGGAGGAGTAGATAGTGCCACTTTTGAGATCGAGCAAAATCTAGAGTTAGATTGTTTAATTAGTTCACCCCCCTATCTGCAAGCACAGGAATATATCAGAACAGCAAAACTAGATTTATATTGGTTAGGATATACAGAAAAAGAAGTACAAAAAATCTCTAAGCTAGAAATTCCCTACCGACAGGCTACCAGATTAATCGAAACCGAAACCTTAAATCAAGTGAGATCGAGTTTAGAGAAAGAGAATTTACATAAAATACTCGATTCCTATTTTTGTCACACCATCAACGCTTTAGAAAATGCCACCAGAAAATTAAAACAAGCTGGGAAAGCTTGCATTTTTGTCGGTAATCCGAAAGTGGATGGAGTGGAAGTAGAAACTTGGCGAATATTAGGGGAATATTTTCAGGAAAATGGCTTTATTTTTAATACCGTCTTTGAGGATAGAATTAAAACCAGACAATTATTCAAATCTCGCAAGAATAAAAATCCTGATGGCATGAAATCCGAATATTTACTAATCTTAGAGAAAAGGTAGGTCTAGTTTATAGCGTTTCCCATTCACAAAAGGTACATTCTCGATCTTGAAAAGCTTAATCAGCAAAACTTTAAGTGTGCCGTACAGGTACGAGAACCCCTATATTATGTGTAAAAAACTATGTATCTAAGCACAATTAATTACACATCTAAGCCACTACTCCGTCAGACTTCTGTGGTGGTGAGCAAACAGAGAACTGAAAACTCAAATCCGATCCCTAATAGCTTTATCCCGTCTCCCGTCTCCTGTCTCGACTAGGAAATTAATTTTGCACGACTACTTATGTAAACAACAGGCTTCGATCGTTGAGATAGCGATCGCCCTTGAGGTTCGGCGATTGCAGCTTGGGTAAATATTTAGGGACTTGCGCTTTGATAATAGAGTTCTTGCATAATTAATTCTTGAGAGTTCAAAAATGACAAAAATAGACATAAAACTGCATAAAATGCCTAAATGGAGCATTTAATCGATTAATGCTTATTCTTAATTCTCCCGACCACCGGCTCCTAACCCCACCAACAAACTTTTTGCCGCAAACCCTAGCTTAACACCATAGTTCGGGAACCCGTACCGATCGAGCAGTTGTCAGGGGGCCTTGTATTTCGGTAAATTAGCACTCGGAAGGTAAGAGTGCTAATCTGGAAAAGACACTTACCCAAATACAAGACAAACGGAGGATATTCCATGGCTGCAGTCAGCATCAACGTAACTACTGTTAAACCCCTAGGCGATCGAGTTTTCGTTAAAGTTAGCCCCAGCGAAGAAAAAACCGCCGGTGGTATTTTCCTTCCCGACGCCGCTAAAGAAAAACCCCAAATCGGGGAAGTCGTGGCCGTCGGCCCCGGCAAACGCAACGATGACGGTAGCCGTACCCCTGTAGAAGTAGGTGTGGGTGACAAAGTTCTCTACTCCAAATATGCCGGAACCGATATCAAACTTGGTGGCGAAGAATTCGTTCTCCTCTCCGAAAAAGACATTCTTGCCGCCGTTTCCTAATCATTTACCCTTGAAAACCCCTATTTTGCACGAATAACGATACATTATGGCTAAATCTATTATCTACAACGAAGATGCTCGTCGCGCCTTAGAAAAAGGCATGGATCTTCTGGCCGAAGCGGTAGCCGTCACCCTTGGCCCCAAAGGTCGTAACGTCGTCCTCGAAAAGAAATTTGGCGCACCCCAAATCGTCAATGATGGCATCACCATCGCTAAAGAAATCGAACTGGAAGACCATATCGAGAACACCGGTGTGGCTTTAATTCGCCAAGCCGCCTCAAAAACCAACGATGTAGCGGGTGATGGTACAACTACCGCCACCGTTCTCGCCCACGCTATCGTTAAAGAAGGTTTACGCAACGTCGCCGCCGGTGCTAACCCGATTTCTCTGAAAAAAGGGATCGATAAAGCTGCCGATTTCCTCGTCAGTCAAATCGCCAAACACGCGAAACCCGTAGAAGATTCCAAAGCGATCGCACAAGTGGGCGCTATCTCTGCCGGTAACGATGATGAAGTCGGTCAAATGATCGCCTCGGCCATGGATAAAGTCGGCAAAGAAGGCGTAATTTCCCTAGAAGAAGGGAAATCGATGACCACCGAACTAGAAATCACCGAAGGGATGCGTTTTGACAAAGGTTATATCTCTCCCTACTTTGTCACCGACACCGAACGCATGGAATGCGTTTTTGAGGATCCCGCTATTCTGATTACCGACAAAAAAATCGGTTTAGTACAGGATTTGGTTCCTATTCTCGAACAAGTGGCCCGTCAAGGTAAACCCCTAGTAATTATCGCCGAAGACATCGAAAAAGAAGCTTTGGCAACCCTAGTGGTTAACCGTCTGCGCGGTGTTCTTAACGTCACTGCGGTGAAAGCTCCCGGATTTGGCGATCGCAGAAAAGCGATGTTAGAAGATATCGCCGTCTTAACCGGTGGTCAAGTCATTAGCGAAGATGCGGGTTTAAAACTGGAAACCACTAAAATTGACAGCTTAGGTACGGCCCGTCGTATCACTATGAACAAAGATACCACCACCATCGTGGCCGAAGGAAACGACGTGGCAGTGAAAACCCGTTGTGAGCAAATTCGCCGTCAAATCGACGACACTGATTCTTCCTACGATAAAGAAAAACTGCAAGAACGTCTGGCTAAATTAGCCGGGGGTGTGGCAGTGATTAAAGTCGGTGCCGCTACCGAAACGGAAATGAAAGACCGCAAATTGCGCCTAGAAGACGCAATTAACGCCACTAAAGCAGCCGTAGAAGAAGGTATCGTCCCCGGGGGTGGTACTACTTTAGCTCACCTGGCTCCCCAATTGGAAACCTGGGCTAAAGAAACCCTACACCATGAAGAATTAACCGGTGCTTTAATCGTTTCTCGCGCCATTGCTGCCCCCTTAAAACGGATCGCTGAAAATGCCGGCCAAAACGGTGCAGTTATTGCCGAACGGGTGAAAGAGAAGCCCTTTAATGTCGGTTATAATGCCGCTACCGGTGAGTTCTCCGATATGTTTGAGGCGGGTATCGTTGACCCCGCTAAAGTGACTCGTTCTGCCCTACAAAATGCCGCTTCTATCGCCGGTATGGTTTTAACTACCGAGTGTATTGTGGTGGATAAACCGGAAAAAGAAAAATCCGCTCCTCCCGCCGGCGGTGGTGACTTCGACTATTAATAATTAGTCTGTTTTTTCTGGACTCGATCACTTAAATGCGATCGAGTTTTTTTTAATGAAAAAACATCACTCTGGGTTAAGAGTTAATCGGCTAGGATAATATCAAGGTTTTACCCGAACTCATATCGCTATAGATTTTACCGACTCGTTTGATCGATTCTACGGTTCTCATTCACTTGAATTTGTTTGAGGTTTTCTAAATCTTGAATCTGTCGGATCTCTGGCAGTAATTCCAGTCCTTCGATTCCGAATTTTAACTCTAGTCCTAATTCGATACTGTTAAAAATTTCTCTCCGAATTCCTAAGTCTGTTGCTTCTTTGAGGATTTCGTAATACGACGAGGATTCTCTTAAGATTGCCATATCCCACCTTATGATCTCTGTACCGTTGCGCTGTCCAGTACATAAGATATGAAATTCTTGAATAATGTGGAATGTGGGGACTTCACTTTAGCTCCATCCCCCCCATCATCCCAAGAAGCGATCAAGATAGCCATTTAAAAAATACTAAAATTGATTTCAATGGCTGACCCGATTAAAACTAATGTTCTACAAATCACGATGAGATTTGCCACGAAAGGAGGGTATTTTTGGACAATTTTGTTGTTATAGAGATCGTAAAGATATCCTAACCACTCCTCCCTCCTGTCTTTTGGCAAAATGAGGGCGACAGGTATGGCTAACCACCGAGTTGTCCAAGACTTCCGATACAAAACCTCCATAATGTGATTGACAACGGCTTCCGACTCAGACGGGTTTCCAATGGAGGAGATTGTGCCTGAACTCTTGAATGCCAGACATAGTTCTTTCTCCCAATTGGGTAAGGTGATAATACCTCCTTCTCGCACCGCCTCTGTCATCGGGACGCTCATCTCCCCATCGAGATTTGATAAGTCCTTTTTCTTCCAGGCTGTGAAGAGTAGGATAGAGAGAGCCAATACGGAGCTTTCTGTGTCCCCCACTAGCATCTGCGATGGACTCAATAATTTGCAATCCGTATAACTCTTTATTTTGAAGAGACAATAGAACAAGCTCTTCATTAGGAGTAACAGAAACTGGTTTTGGGACTGCTCTTGAGACTGGTTTTGCGGAATTAATGTCATGGGGATTTCCTCCATTATTTGGGTTTTGATCGCCCCCTGAATCAGGGCAATACTGATTAAGTGTGCATTTCATGGTAAAGTTTCTCCTTGCAATCCCTTGAATTAATAAATTATGGTACTTTGACGTTATGGTTCTTCTGGTTTCTGTGTGGAAACGAGGTCTATACTGATAGTTTCTTCCGCCAAATAGCGATTAAAGTTTTGCCCGATAAGCATTTCACCTTACATAAGCAAAAATTATCACACAAAGTCGAGAAGAGCCACATTATTCTCGCTCCTAAAATTGAACGCAACAAGATCCCGTTAGAAAAAAGCCCAGAATAGTGTTAGAACAAGTCGAGGATAAGTTTGACTTTGTTGTTGATCGCAAACCACGAATAAATTTCAGGGACTGGCGGATACAGGTACAGGCAATGGTGTAGGTAGTTAATAATAATTGTCGTACTTCCACTTTGCCTTCAACCTTATCTGTCCAAATTTGCCCGCTTATACTTATAGGGTTGATTTCTGCCACACTAAATACTAAGGTCAAGGTGTTTTGCAATGCCATTAAGGTTGTCAAGGTGTTTTGCAATGCCAATAAGGTTAATTGCTTATTCCGAATCAAGAATTCTCTCGCCTCCTCAATCATGTCTTGCTTTCTGTGACTGATGATGTGATCTAAGAGCCGTTTAAATTGAAATGGGTTTACGAATTTCGCCTCATTCTCAATCAAGAAGCTTACGAATGCCTCATTCTCAATCAAGAAGCTGTAGGTGCTGTCTTCGCGCATCATCAAGAAGTCTTTCGCCTCATTCTCAATCAAGAAGGTGTCTTGCCCCTCATTCCCAATCAAGAAGTCTTTCGCTTCATTCTTAATCAAGAAGCTGTCTTGCCCCTCATTCCCATACATGGTAAACCCCATAGAATCAAAAACTGGCGGGGGAAACAAAACATCACCGCTTGACCGAGCATTAATTTCCAGCCTGATATCCTTGAACTGTATATCAGCAAAAGCTACGGACTCTATAAAAGCAAAAGGGGCTGAAGCCAACATAAATGCTGCCTTCGCGCATTGTTTTAATTGTTCGTTCATTAATAGTTCTCTCCTGGAAGCTGATCTTATTCTAAGATACCTTAGAAAAATGATATTTGACAAGCGGACGCTACTAAGACTACCTCGGCCGATGGCATCAATTCTTTCACCAAATTTTTATAGGGCAACCAAAGGTCTATGCTGACTTCTTCAATTTGCTCTAACACCTCTTTTCCCCAGCCTGTAAGCGTTTTCCTCAATTCTTCTTGTGTTCGCTT
>NZ_JAQMSY010000103.1:0-32902 GCF_028329095.1 Microcystis sp. CS-574 | reverse complement strand
TGTAATTCTTGGGCTGCCCATTTCTCCATTTTTTTGCTTACCTCCACCTTAATTCCTTCTTTCAAAACTATACCTATCAATCGTTTCCCCTTTTTTTAAGTTTCTTCTCTTTTTGTTAAGAAAGATCTGACTAATGGATAGCTTGATAAGGGGGGTGCCGATCCCCCCTGCCCCCCTTGATAAGGGGGGTGCCGGTAGGCGGGGGGATCCCTCTTGATAAGGGGGGCATCTGATAATTTTTAACGCCTACCTACTTATAAAGTCGATGTCTGATAACTGATAATTGATCGCTGAATTTAACTTCTTAAAGAAACTTGGAACTGTTTAACTAAAGCTTCTCGCACTTTTGTCATTAAGGGTTCCACATCTTCATCGGTTAAAGTTCGATCGCTGGCACGATAGACTAAACTAAAGGCCAAACTACAATGATTTTCTGGCACATTCTGCCCCTGATAGCGATCGAATAATTCGACTTTTTCTAAAAGAGTTCCCCCAGCATTTTTGATAGTTTTTGTCAATCTATCTACGGGTATATCTGTGGAAACAAAGAAGGCGATATCTCGCGCTGCCCCCGGATAGGTAGAATAGACCTGTAAACGCGGGGTAATTTTGGCACTATCGCTAAGAGTTGCTAACAGGATCGGGAACCGGATTTCAAAGGCATAAACTGCCTCAATTAATCCCTTTTGCTGACGCAATTGCGGGTGTAGTTGACCAAAAATTCCTAGTCGTTGTTTGCCAATCCATAAAGAGGCTGTTCGTCCGGGATGAAAACGCGCATCTTCGGCATATTTTTCGTAGCTTACTGTCAGCGAAAGGCGATCAAATACTGCTTCTAAAATGCCTTTTGCTTCATACCAAGTCATGGCCACCTCTTTACCCGATCGCAGCCAACGTCCGGCCGGGAAGAAATCACCGCCAAAAATACCAGCAATTGCATCGTATTCGTTGATATTATCCGATTCTAAGCGAAAAACTCGCCCGATCTCGAAGCCATTTAAGGAACCGTTACCCTGAGACTGATTATACTCAAACGCTTCGATTAAACCGTCTAGGAGATTAGTCCGCAAAGCAGAATACTCGACAAAAAGGGGATTAGCGAGGACAACTTCCGCTAATTCCGGTTTAACGAGGGAATACTGGACTAATTCCGTCAAACCGACTGCGCGAAAAGCTTCCCGCAGCCGACGCTGTATAGTTTCCTCAAAGGATAATCCTCCGGCTGCGGTTTTTGCCGGCAAAGTATCGACAAAGCGATCATATCCGTACAGTCGCGCTACTTCTTCAATTAAGTCAATTTCCCGTTCTAAATCCCGATAACGGTAGTCTGGCACTGTCACAGTCCACAGAACAGGATTTTTCGAGGTTAACTGCAATTCACAGCCCAAATTACCTAAAATCCGCTCCACATCTTCGGCGAGAATTTCACCGATCGCACCATCATCTAGGGTAACTTGACCCAGTAGCTGCTGCAAACGTTCTAAACGCAATTCGATCGAACGACTGGACTGATCGGCACGATAATCAGCTTTAACCTGACTGCTGACAGTTCCCCCAGCTAACTCTAGAATCAAATCGATCGCCCTTTGACAAGCATATTCCAAAGCGGCGGGATTAACACCGCGTTCATAGCGTCCGGAAGATTCGCTGCGTAAACCCTGCGCTTTTGAGGAACGACGGATGGCGATCGGATCGAATAAAGCCGACTCTAGCACAAGATTAACGGTTTCCTCGTTAACTTCCGTATCTTGACCTCCCATCACCCCCGCTAAAGCTACCGGCTTATTATTGGCAGTAATTAATAAATTAAGCTCTTTTAAGCTTCTTTCCTGACCATCAAGGGTAATGATTTTTTCCCCTTCCTCGGCAAAACGGACCCCAATAGTAACGGATTTACCTCCGGCAAAACTCTGTAAACGATCGCGATCGAAAGCGTGTAAGGGTTGTCCCCACTCCAAAAGTACATAATTAGTAATATCGACCACATTATTGATCGATCGCAATCCGGCAGCCTGTAAACGCTGTTGCAACCATAGCGGAGATGGGCCAATTTTTACCCCCTCGATCACCGTACCAATATAAGCAGGACAGGCTGTATTTTCTGATATTTCCAGCGTTAAATCTTTTTTAGGGGAAAATTCCCCTAATTTCACTTTTGGTAGGCTTAATTCTCCTCCTGTCAAAGCCGCCACTTCTCGCGCGACTCCGATCATACTCAAAGCATCGGCACGGTTAGCGGTGGGAGAAATATCTAAAATCACCTCATCGAGTCCTAAAAGGGGACGAACATCTGTACCTAAAGAGAGATTTTCCTGGCTAAAAATGTGGATTCCTTCAGAATCTTTAGTTAATCCTAATTCTGCGAGGGAACAGATCATCCCTTCCGATTTTACCCCGCGCAATTTAGCCGGTTTAATCGTTAAATTGATTTTTGGTAAATGAGTTCCCAAAGTAGCCACAGGAACTAGAATATCAGCCCTAGCATTGGACGCACCACAGACAATTGTACTAAGATTTTCCTGACCGATATCCACCTGACAGACACTTAGTTTATCTGCATTGGGATGGGGTTGACGATCGATAATTTTACCAATAACCACACCCTTTGCCCATTCTCGGCGATCCTCGATCTCTTCCACTTCTATTCCCGCAATTGTCAATAATTCGGCTAATTCTTGGGGAGATTGGACAATTTTGACTAATTCTCGTAACCAGTTGATCGAAATCCGCATCGTTAATTCTTGCTTGCCGTTGGTTCTTAACTATTGTAAACGGTGGGTTGTCACCGCGACTGGGTTGACAGGAAAATGATTGCTACTCAAAAAAAGAGCCACAAATGAGTTATAATACAAGGGTTTTATCGTAAAAATTGCAAATTTTATCTTTGATCCTAGCTATTTCAGTTATTATCGGCAATATTGTAGGAGCCAGTAAAAATGACTCGGCTTTTTGAAAGTTTACGAATCAGTGGTTATCGTGGTTTTGAACAAATAGAACTGTCTTCTCTAGGACAGGTGAACATTTTTGTCGGTAATAATAATTCTGGCAAAACTAGCATTCTCGAAGCTGTTTCAATTGTTTGTAATCCCCTCGATCCCTTTCAGTGGCTAGAAGTGGCCCAACGTCGATTATACTTAGGCAGAATATCTTTAATGCGACCGGATTTGGAAGCAATTAAATGGGTTTTCTTTCGTCAGAATAATCTTGCTAGTAACGCATCCTATCAAGGACAAATTTCGATCAAGTGTACTGGAAATTCACCGATTAAAAATCTAGCGGCTAATCTCACCGATATTTACGGTGCGAGCAACGAAAAAGACAACCCAGAAAAGTTCAATGATGATTCCACCAATTCGGAAACCGATCTGGTTATCAATGGGTTAGAATTAAGTGTTACCGCCCATATTTTAGAGCAAGGCAGTCTGTTTGGGACAGATAAGGAACAAGTATTTCAGTTTTGGGAAAAAGAGCGTTTTATTCAAAGGAAACGACAAAAAATACTGGTGGAAAATGCCACCATATTTCCTGCTTATTTGTCCTCGGAACCAATTCTAGATAGACTATCCAAAATCATCCTAAAGGAAGAAAATAACAAAGATGACATCCTAGATTTAATTCGGTTATTTGACGAGGAAATTACCGACATACAAATACTTTCACCCAACAATAAACCAACTCTTTATATAGAACATAAACAGCTTGGTTTTGCTCCTCTCTATGTGTTTGGTGACGGATTTAAAAGAACCTTAGTTATGGTGCTTAGTTTGTTGACAATTACCGATGGGGTACTTCTAATTGATGAAATCGAGACATCTATTCATATTTCTGCCTTAAGTCGTGTATTTTCTTGGTTAATTAATACCTGTAATCAAAGAAGAATTCAACTTTTTGTAACTACCCATAGTTTAGAAGCAGTTGATGCCATGCTACAGTCAGAAAAGTCCATAGAAAACGTGGTAGCTTTTCGGTTAAATTCTCCAAGGGAAAAACCTCAAAGATTTTCGGGCGATTTATTGCATAGATTGCGTTGGGAACGCGGGTTAGATGTGAGGTAAAGATGGTGAGATACTGCTATATTGTTGTCGAAGGTCCCCAGGATGTCGAATTCTTAATTGGTTTACTTAAATTTTATGGCTTAAAGCGAGTTATTCATTTATCTTCATTGGATAAATTTTGGGAAACACTTATCCCGAAAGCTTATCCACTAGACGATGATTTAACCAAACGAGTACCAGTACCATCTTTTGTTCAAAATGAGCAACTATCAATCGCTTTACATAGTTCTATCGGCATTACACGCATAGCGCAAACCATCGAAGAAAGTCTCAATTTTATTCAACCTTCACAGCTTTTTAGTGTGGGAATTTTTTTAGATGCTGATGATAATGAAACCCCCCAAGAAAGGTTCAATAAACTAATTGTTTGCTTATCATCTCTTGATTTGTCAAACTTACGAATGCCTGCCCTACTTGGCGAAGTTACCCATTATTATCCTCGCTGTGGTATTTTCATTGCTCCTAACAATCGTGAACAAGGAACTTTAGAAGATATTCTCCTCGAGTGTGCTAAGATAAATTATACTGATTTACTCAATCTTTCTCAAACCTACATAGGAAGTATTGACAGGAATCAGTTAACTAAAAATGATCTCAAAGATATTGAGAAACCAGCAGGTGAAAAGAAAGCAATTATATCCAGTATTAGTAGTATATTAAGACCGGGTAAAGCCCTACAAGTTTCCCTACAAGATAATCGATGGCTAGATAAGCAAACCCTAGAATTAGAGAGCATCAAGCTTATTAAAAATTTCCTTGAGCAAATTATTGGACTTTGAGAAAAAAAAGCTAATTGAATAGCTGCTATCGAAATTATCCCCATCTCTCTAGGAACAAGCTATCATAAAGATTGCCATACCGTTGCGATTCTATCCGTGCCTTACTATTCCCAATATCCCGACGCTTTCACTCCCAGTTATCTGAGCGAACTACAAGGACAGATTCTCGCTTGTCCCCACTTCACAGTTAACAATTTAAATCGAGATTTCGTTAAAACCAAAGGCTTTTCTATCGCTTTTCGACGCACACAAATCAGCGAAGTCGCACGAATGTTTCCCTATTTTAAACCCTATCTTGATCGCAGTTTACAAGCTGACTGCAACGCTTTTTATCTTAATCCCTTACTCCTACAAACTGGTTCACGCGTCGATCCCCATATCGATCGCTCCCTGCGCTCCTATTGTAAAACAATCGATCCTCCGCTCCTAGTTAGCGTCCTTTATGTGCAGGTTCCTAGGGATATTCAAGGGGGGGAATTGGTACTAGCAACAGGCAATCGTTCCGTGGCCAAGATTCGTCCTTGTGCTAACACCCTGATCCTCTTTCAAGGAGATCTCACCCATTCAGTTAATCCCGTTAGCTGTTCTGGTATTCGTCTGAGTCTTGTCTGCGAACAATATCGTTTAGATGCCGAAGAATTGCGAGAGATTCCCGAAATGCAGATAGAATCGCGAACCATAAAACCAGAAAAGAAAAAAAAGAAAGATCGGGTCGTTGCCCTACAATAAAAGGGGATTTTTGTAAAGATATTCTAGATGGTGATGCGCGAACCGATCGTCGAATTAAGGGGAGTGACTAAAGCTTTCGGCAAGAAAGTAATCTTAAATAACGTCGATCTGAAAGTGTACGAAGGGGAAGCGATCGGCGTGATCGGTCCGTCCGGGACGGGAAAATCGACGATTTTACGCTTAGTCGCCGGATTGCTGGCCCCCGATCGAGGAGAAGTGTACATCTACGGCACAAAACGCCAGAGAACCGTAGAACAGGGGGAAGATCCCCTCGGTGTTGGTCTAGTTTTCCAACAATCGGCCCTTTTTGACTCCCTCACCGTCGGGGAAAATGTCGGTTTTGCTCTCTATCGCAACTCAAAGCTAAAACGAGCCGAAATTCGCGATTTAGTGGAAGAAAAACTCGATTTAGTGGGTATGTCTGGTTCCTACGACCTCTATCCCTCTGAAATATCCGGAGGGATGCGAAAACGCGTCAGTTTAGCCAGAGCAATTATCAGCGATCCCTCGATCGCCGCCGATCGAGCGAACATTCTCCTTTACGATGAACCCACTGCCGGACTGGATCCAGTTGCTTCTACCCGCATCCAGACGGTAATTATGGAACTTCTCAAGGTAAAAAAAGCCTGTGGGGCCCATCTTATTGTCACCCACGTCCACAGCACCATCGAAAATACCACCGATCGCATCGTTTTTCTCTATAAAGGTCAATTTCAATGGGTTGGACCGACTCAAGAGGCTTATCACTCCGAAATCCCCGTACTCAAGCAATTTTTTACCGGCAGTATCGACGGACCAATTCAGTAAACTGCCAATTGAGGGAAGTGGGGTGTGGGGTGTAGGGTGTAGTTATTTATCCTCTTAGCGGCAAAATTAGCCTCTATTCTTCGTTTATTGACATTAGGATGAAACTTTGAACAGATAGCACAAGCTTTAGAATTAGAGATCGAACAGGTTAGACAAGCAACTCAAAGGGAATAGGAAAAGTTCAAAGCGATCGCATTTTAATAATGGTTTCCCAATCTCGATCGCTATCAATCAACAGTAAATTATTCTCGGAACTTTGATAAATTAATATAATTTCTGGGGCCTATCTATTTAGCCATCGAGGTGGCTACATTAGGACTATTAGGGTTAATATCAATAGTCCGGGTTGCGGGAATAACGATTAAGTCTAAATCTTCCATTGGGATAGCACCAAGCAATACTTGATCCCCCATCACCAAAGCACCGACGAAACCGACGCGGTTTTTGAAACGAATTTCGATCGGCCCAACGTAGGGAACCAGTTGACGGGAACCATCGGCTAAAATTACCTCCTTGCGATCGATTTCAGTTAATTTTAACTGAATTTGAATATGTGCAGGAATGCAGAGATGCAAGGCTCCCGTATCAGCCAAAGCTGCGGTTTCTAGAGGCGATAGGGAACGATCAACGGGGTTACTAAGTTGAATATTCATGATGACTTTTGTAAGGTTAAGGGTTAAGTCCAGTGTCCTGTTTCTTTTTACTACAAGGATTAGCTAAAATAGGTTAGTTGAGGTGCGTTACATTAACATTAACGCATCTTACGAGATCGGCGATCGCGCTTAGATTAGGATTGATTTCGATACATGACCTGGATACTTAAACTAGAGTTTGCTAAGGCTTGGGGAGTTACTAAGATTTCTATCTTCTGACCTAATGCTACTAGAAAGTCAAACATCTGCTCAAGAGAAAATTTTTGCAATCTGCCATTTTTTAAGTTAGAAATTTTAGCCTCGTCAATCCCCAAAATTTGACTGACCTCCTGCTCGCTTAATTCTTGTTCAGTAATCAGATCGTAAATCACTGAAGCCAGCTTGACTTTAGCGAGTTTTTCTTCTGCATTAGCAAAGCCTAAGTCTTCAAAAATGTTTCCCGAACTAATAGTATATTCTGTCATAATTATTTATCTCCTTTTTGTTATTTATTATTGCTCTTTTGCGATCTCCTGTGCTTTTTTTAGGCGTTCTTTGATTAGATTAACATTTTGTTTTGGTGTTTTAATCCCCGATTTTGATTTTTTCTGAAAGGCATGGAGAATAAAAATAGCATTGCTTAGTTTGATGGCATAAACTGTTCTATAGGTATCGGTTTGATAATCGCTGACTATTTCAAAAACACCATTAAAGCCCTTTAAGGCTTTGATGTTAGGATGATTCTGATTGTTCTGAACACGATAAAGAATATAGCCAACTTCATCAATAACCTCTTCAGGAAATTCTAATAGCTCCTTTTTTGATGCTCCAATCCAGATAACAGTTTTCAGTTGTTTATCTACCATTTTTTTGAAAAAATGTGAAAAATACAAATAAGGAAATGAGCTTTGGGAGCATTCTTGTTAAAGATTAGGTCAGAGTAAGACAAGCAATTTTCTCCTTTTTTCCAGCCGATGTGATCGCCGAACTTTTTCCACACTTCACTATTATATTCTCTCGTGTCACGGAGACTCTCATAGATTTCTTTCTGGACGCTGAAGCCAAATTTGCCGTTACTGTAGTGCGGACAACATGAAGCGCTAAAGCGCAACTACGAACCTTAACTCAAACTACAAATTATCCTAAATCCCTTGAGTAACCCACAGAAAACCGGTTTCTCCGAGAAACCCGTTTTCTACTCATGCTACCTCAATTTTCTCAAAAAAAAAATCGACCCGCCGCTAGGCGGGAAAAAGAGAAAAAGAGAAAAAGGGTAAGAAGGGTAAAAAGAAAATAAGGGTTACAGAGTCCTCCCAGCACCGCACACCACCCGAAAACCGAGGTTGCCGTCGTCGTCGCGGCGGTCGTAGGGGCTGCGGAAAGCGGAACGGCAGTAATTCGGATTGACGCACCAAGAACCGCCCCGCACTGGAGAACAATTATCATTACCATTTTTTATCCAAGCACTGCCATCCGTCGGCGCTCCGATATAGTTATCGTGCGAATTGTCTTCGCACCACTCCCAAACATTGCCACTCATGTCATAGAGTCCCCAAGCATTGGGCTTTTTCTGGCCCACAGGATGAGTTGTCTCCTGAGAATTTCCGTCATACCAAGCGTAATCTCCTAACTGATTGGCATCATCACCGAAATAATAGCGAGTAGTAGTCCCCGCACGACAAGCATATTCCCATTCCGCTTCTGTCGGTAGGCGATAGGTTTTCCCGGTTATTCGACTCAATTTCCGACAAAAGGCTTGAGCATCGTTCCAATTAACCTGTTCTACCGGATTTTGGGGATTGTTTTTAAAGTGAGAGGGATTGGTTCCCATTACCGCTTGATATTGTGCCTGAGTCACTGGATATTTCCCAATCGCAAAACTGTTGACGTTAACTTGGCGTGGAGGCTTTTCAGACTTGTCAGCATCGGGATCACTGTCAGGAGATCCCATGAGAAATTGACCTGCTGGTAAGTTCACCATCTCCAGTGTTACTCCGTTGGGTAGGTTTTCGGTAAATGAAGTTTGAGGAATAGGAGAGTCACCGACAACGGAGGTGGTAAAATTCCCGACTCTCTCGATTACATGGTTGTTGATGCGTTGAATGGCGGTTTCCAGTTCGATTTCCTCATCGGGGATTTCCACGTCTGTCCATTGCCATCCTTCCTGCTCGGCTCGCTCTAATGCGATCGCTAAACGGTCGCGCTTTTCTTCGCTGGTGACGAGGAAATTGAGCAAACTAGCCGATAGATTCTCGTTTTTGCGGAAAGATACGGCCGATTCGGAACTAAGAATGTTCTGGACGAGGGATTCCACTTCGCTGACACTGCGGGAAAGTTCCCCGTCAATGGTCACTACTCGATCGATTAAGCCTTGAAACTGCCCGATAATTGGTTTTAGGTATTGTTCTAGATTAATGGCTACTTTGGCCATTTCGATCGCTTCTTTTTCCAGACTATCTAACTCCAGCTGCAACTGATACACTTGTTTGTACCCGTTCAACTCGCCGATCATTTTCGAGAAAACCTGTTTTTGTGTATCCTGATCTTCAGCTAATTTCTGGATACTTTCGCTGATTAAGTCGATTTTCTTGAGCATGAGCAAGCTGGCGCGACCAACGAGAATCACGGTGCGGAAAATCTGCTGTTTCTGTAGTCTCAGAGTATCTCGCAGTTCAGCCGAGCCGATGCTATTCTCCAAAGATTGGCGTTTTCGCTCTGTTTCTGCCAATTTCTGGCATTTAACCGCCACTGCCTCCTTGATTTCCTCGGTCAGTGACTGGAAAAACCGCCGGTATTCATCCTTATGGTCGGTGAGAAATCTGATTAACTGGTTATAGTCCCCGACTAATCTTTCCAATTCTTGAAAAGTTTCCTCGAAATTGAGGGGTTCTTCTTTTTTCCTCAATCCTAACCATGTATTGCGAACCCGTTTTCCGGTTTTAATCAGTTGCTGTCTTTCTTGAATCTGATCCTGCAAAACCAATAAATCGGGGCGATTTAGTTGGGGAAGTTGATAGGTTTTCCGATAAAGCTTGATTTTCGCCGTTTCTTCTGCCATCGCCGTGATCGCTGAGGGTGAGTTTTTTCTATTTTAGCCCGATTTTTGATCAGCTAAGACGCATTTTAACCGCCTATCCTTAAACCCCCCCGATGTTGGTAGGGTTGATTAATAGTAGGGTTGATTAATAGTAGGGTTGATTAATAGTAGGGTTGATTCATGAATCAACCCTACCCCAATGTCGGAGGGGGGTTGCCTCTTACCTCGTCTCAACAAGCAATTTAAATTAAGAACAGCATAATGTCTTTGCCGGATAGTTGTTTCAGCTTAGGCATATTCTGGCTGTAACTCAAATATAATCTGTAGAGAAGGTTTGGCAACTAGACCGAACTCCCTGGGGTCTTCTCCCTCTAAATGCAGTAAAATGGCTTCTTGGAGATTATTAACCACCTCATCTAAGGTATTTCCCTGGGTGACAATCGAAATTTCCACGCCTTCACCTACATATCCTTGTTGTTCACCAGAACGAATAATTGCGGTCACTTTTGGACTTAATTTTGTCATAATTGCTCATGTTTATTTTTTGCTTATTTAGATTTATGGCAATCGAGCAAGGGACTGGTCATTGACCCATTCTAACTGACTTTTCCCTAAGCTGTGGAATTCATCTAGTTTTCTAGAAATCTCGGCCAGAGGCGAAAAAATCAGCGACAATGATATAAATGGAGTTATCAACACAAGTAAAGCGATTATGACTGTAGCCACGACGAACGCCCGAGATATTTTCCGCTCCGCCTACGAAAACCGTTACACTTGGGATGAAGGATTCCCCGGTTACACTGCTGATATTATCCTCACCCAAGGGGAGGAAGTCCATACGGGCAAAATTCAAGTTAATGCCGATTATAGTGTGGAAGTAACGGGCATTGATGACGAGAAAGTGCAAGAAAGTATCTATAATCAAATGCGCGACATCGTTACTCACCGTAAAAGAGGCAATTTTGAGGTTTCCCACGGCAAAAACCAGTTTAATTTCGGGCAAGATGATCCCACCGGTGCAGTAGAAATTCTTGTCACCGGCGATGCGATGGGGTCTAATTATAAAGTCCGCGGCCAGGAAATCTGTCAAGTCAGTCGAGTCATGGGACCGATGGCTTTTACTATTAATACCGAGGAAAGTCTCGATACGGGAGAAGGTTATATTTCTATTCGCTATAATGCCATTTTCCGCAATGCCAAAACCGATGAATTAAAGGGAAAACGTGACTTTAAGGAAACCTACGAAAAAATCGGTAATTATTATTTACCCTCCTGTCAAGTGATTAACGCAATCGATGTCGGTGGCGAAAAATCCACCACAGAATTTACTTTTATCAATCTACAGCTTTTAGAATCTTAAGGGTTATTCCCGCCCAAAAAGCGTTAGGATTGAAGTAACTAAGTAGGTGGGTGTTAAAAATTGTCGGATCCCCCCGCCTATCGGCACCCCCCTTATCAAGGGGGGCAGGGGGGATCAAACCCTCCTTATCAAGGGTAGATCCCCCCGCCTATCGGCACCCCCCTTATCAAGGGGGGCAGGGGGGATCAAACCCCCCTTATCAAGGGGGGCAGGGGGGATCAAAGACAAAATCTATCTTCAATTTAATTGAAACCACTTACTTACACTCTCATAAATCTCTGACCAGAAGCTGATTATGTCTTTAACACTGACTCCCAATAACGTCGAACAAGTTTTAGATGAAATGCGCCCCTACCTGATGGCGGATGGTGGTAACGTGGAATTAGTCGAAATCGACGGGCCAGTCGTCAAACTGCGTCTTCAAGGCGCTTGCGGTTCCTGTCCCAGTTCCACCATGACCCTAAAAATGGGCATCGAACGTCGTCTCCGGGAAGTGATTCCCGAAATTGCCGAAGTTGAACAAGCTTTCTAAATCTTGGGTTAATTAATTCTCACCACCGCCCGATTGCTAATTTAATTAGCGATCGGGCATAATATTAATTATATATTTTCTTCTAAGTGGCTAGGTGTTAAAAACTTTCAGATACCCCCCTTATTAAGGGTAGATCCCCCCGCCTATCGGCACCCCCCTTATCAAAGGGGGGATTAAGGGGGGATCCCCCCTTATCAAGGGGGCAGGGGGGATCAAACCCCCCTTATCAAGGGGGGCAGGGGGGATCAAACCCCCCTTATCAAGGGGGGCAAAAGGCAAAAGGGAGAATAAATAATCGGTTTTTAATAACCAGATTTGTTATTATATATCTTTTTCTACAAGATTGATAAAATTACAGAATTAATTAAGGTAAAAAGTATCTTTTTTAGCCGATTAACCAGCCAATTCAGCATTAACATATACTTGAAAATTTTTATTAAAACTCAAAAACTATGACAGAAAATATCCCCACCATTGTGGTCATGCACGGCGACCAAACTGGAGAAGAACTATTACTAGAAGCCCTGAGAGTATTACAACCTTCGATAATTCGTCAACCGCTTAACTTTGCCGATTTTGATCTTAGTTTAGCCCAGCGTCGCCAGAGTAACAATCAAGTGGTTCATGAGGCCGCCGAAGCGACTCTAAAAACCGGATTAGCACTCAAAGCTGCCACCATTACCCCAGAAATTAAAGGAGATGTGGGCAGTCCCAACGCTATTTTAAGAGAAGCAATGAATTCTCAGGTAATTCTCCGCATCGGTCGCCGTATCCCCGGCATTCGTCCGATTGGGGGCGTTTATTCTCCCATTGCCATTGTCCGCATGGCCGTTGATGATGCCTACGGGGCCAAAGAATGGCGAGAAACCACTGCCACCGGCGATGAAATTGCCTATCGCACCTCGCGCATTTCTAGGGCTACCAGTCGCGCTGTGGCCGAGTTTACCTTTCAACAGGCCAAAAAAACCGGGGCGCGGGTATTTGGCGGACCAAAATTCACCGTTAGTGCCACCTACGAAGGGATGTTTAAAGAGGAATTAGACGCGGCGGCCCGAAGACATCCGGAAGTGCGTTATCAACCCCTGTTAATTGACGCAACTTTTGCTCTACTTTTACAAACCGACGGCGAAGCTTTGGTGATTCCAGCACTTAATCGCGATGGCGATTTATTATCCGATTTTGTCTTGCAACTCTATGGCAGTATTGCTGGGGCCGAAAGTTTAGTTTTGGGATTTGATGAGGAGACCTTAGCAGTTAAAACCATTATGGCAGAAGCTCCCCACGGCACAGCCCCCGCTTTAGAGGGCAAAAATATCGCTAATCCCATGGCGATGATTTTAGCCTCGGCAGCTTTGTTAGGTTATATCGAAACTAACGAAGCGCGTAAAGCTTCCAGGGCAATTTATGAAAGTGTCTTTGAAACTATTCACGAGGGCAAAAAAACCCCCGATTTAGGGGGCCAAATGACCATGATTGAGTTTACCGATGAGGTGATTCGTCGCGTGGTCAGTAAGTTAGAAGTTTGGTCTGCTTTGGGGTAAACGAACTCATCTGATTGCTCTCTTAAAGGAGTTTGAAGAAAGGGTAATCCCAAAAAATAAGAATTGTTGCAAAAGCCTTGCTTTTGTTGGTTTTGCGGAGAGATAATAGCTACCTTTGAAGTGTATAGTAGAGTCCCTTTGCAGGATTAGAATAAGGACAATGAAATTACAAACTTTGACAAAAACTCTGACTATTGCTCTGATTGGTGTAGGACCTGCCTTGACCTTACAATCACCGAGCCAAGCTCAAGCCAGATTCGAGTGTCTTTTACCAGTCACAGGCCCCCATGTGGGAGTTCCCACAACCTATGTCAAAGTCCGCCCTAATGAACGCAAAGCTGTGATTCGTTGGGTTTCTCGTTATTCTAGCGGTTCTGGTTACACTCCCCGGCAACGGTGTCTAGAAGTAACTAAACGATTCAATACCCTTGACGCTCGACCTAGAGGAATTGATATTATTACCACTGGCTATCTCAATGGTCTGCCGGTCATCTATTCCCCTAGTCATGGACGAGAACGGGCAAATAGCAGTAACCTATTATTTACCCTCAAGAGAGGGGAAGACGCAACCCAGAAAATCCAACAGCTATTCGACCTCCGGGAGGGTTCCGGAACCGATCCTTTGTTTGAAAGCTCATCGGATTCTGTCATTGTCTATTTCAATAAATTCCTAGAAAATGCTCCCGTGGAAACAAATCCTGCCACCGGTTCGTCCCCCTCTCCACTGCCGGAGACTTCTCCCGAACAACCCCCCCAAAAACCATCAGGCGGTTCTGTTTGGTAAACTTTTCTAGTTCTATAGATAGGAGCATAGTAATCAAGTGAGTCGGCCTATAAAAAGAATTTTGGCTGGTGCGGGCAGTTTATTATTGGGACTGTCCACACCTTTGCTTGCTGTCCAAAGCTATGCTCCTGCTCTGGAACCTAACCAGGCCAATGCCCATAGCTCTCAGCAACTTTCAGAACAACAGCTGCGTCAGTTAGCCAGAGCAATTACTGTTAAGGTGTTATCAGGGCAAGGCTGGGGTTCGGGCATTTTAGTTGAAAAGCAGGGTGCTTCCTACAAAGTCCTCACGAATGACCATGTTTTAGGGCGGTATCGCTATCGGGGTTGGCAAATACAAACCCCTGACGGCAAGATACATCGGGGGGAGTTGGTCAGAACAGTTCGCTTGAATGATTATGATTTAGGCTTAGTTTCTTTTCGCAGTAGCCAAGTTTATTCTATTGCTGATTTGGCTAATGTTGATGATCTCGCTATCGGAGATGAAGTTTTCGCCGCTGGCTTTCCCTACGATGGCGATCGCCCGACCGAACAAGGATTTACCTTCACCCTGGGTAAAGTGTCGCTTTTGAGTGATAAATCCTTTTCGGGGGGCTACCAAATCGGCTACACCAATAAGATTAAAAATGGCATGAGTGGCGGACCGCTGCTGAATCGGCAAGGTAAAGTTATTGGTATTAACGGCATTCATGCTTATCCCCTCTGGGGTAAATCCTACGTTTTTGCTGATGGAACAGTGACTTCACCGGCACTGTGGGAACAAATGAGTCGATTAAGTTGGGCGATTCCTATCAGGACTTTTTTAAAATCGGGGTCATCTTCTCCATCTGCTTCCAGTCGGCAACGGCCCGCAGTGTCACCCCCATCGCTTCCCACCCATAGAGAACCCACTTTCTCGGAAGATTTTCCTTCTCCATCCTCGTCAACCCCAAGAGAAAAGAATCCCGCTCCCACACCACTCTGGTAAATTCCACTCAACTGTATTTTTAAACCAGAATGAGCAACAATTTCTTGAAAATTTCCGCCGCCCTAGTTAGTATAGCGGTGTTTGTGGTTTCTCCTCAGATTGCTAAGGCATCAACAACTGAGCAGATAGAAAAAACTGCTGAAAAGATTACCGTTTTAATCCCCTCAGAAGAAGAGGGGGCGAATGGGAAAATTACTTCTAATGGCTCTGGATCAATTATTGCCAAAGAAGGAAGGGTTTATACTGTTCTTACTGCTAGTCATGTAATCTGTAAAGATGCTAGAGATGCCTGCAAGTTCTATTACGATCAACTTAAAATTATTACCTGGGATGGCAAGCAATATCCGCTCGATTACAATAGCATCAAAAAATTACCCGGAGTAGATCTAGCTCTCGTGCAGTTTCAGAGCGACCAAAATTATCAGTTAGCGACCTTGGCTAACTATCAAGTAGCTGACGAACAATTTATTTTTGCTTCTGGATGGCCCGACCCGAAATTTATCGGCAAGCGGAAACGATTGTTCAATGTGGGGAAAGTGCTGCCCAAATACATTACATCCTTGCTGAAAATATTTCCCCCAGAGTTGGGGTATGAGATAGTTTATACCAGTGTCACCTATGGGGGCATGAGTGGCGGTCCAGTGTTAGATATAAATGGACGAGTCATCGCGGTTCACGGACAAAATGAAGCCGAAAAAATCGAAAAGGTTCCCGTGCCAATTGGCTTTAGTCTCGCTATTCCCATCACTACTTTTTTGAAATTAGCACCCCAGTCTGGCATTCAAGGGCAGATAAATGTCGAAAGTTCGCCCCCCAATGCCTTATCTTTGCAAGAAATTGGTGATGAATTATACAAGGCTTTTGAAGTTCCCAATAATAACGATACTAATCCCCTAAACTGGCTTAATCAAGGCAATAAAATGTGGCGGTTAGGACAATTAGCCCTCGCCTATGCCGCCTATGAAAAAGCCTTGCAACTCGATGCTCAACTCTATCAAGCTTGGTACGGGAAAGGTCTGGTCTTGACCTACTGGAAACGCCCCCAAGAGGCGCTGGCCGCCTACGAACAAGCTCTCAAAATTAATCCTAACTCCGATACCGCCAAAAAACTGCGCGACAAGCTCCAAGAATCTTTAGGGGGAAGAAATACCCCTCCTGTAACTCCCTCACAGCCAACCACCGCGCCCACCGTGGAGCCTTCACCACAGCCCTCTAATCCAAGGAGACTATGGTGAAGTCAGTCCCGATGAAAAAATTTTCACCCCCACAGATGAAAGAGGTTTCCTTCCCTACACCCCACACCCCACACCCCACACCCTCTTTCAAGTCAGTAGGGAAAATGCGGTTAGCTAATAGTGGGTTGCACCAATTTAGCTAAGAATGCTTGAATTGCTCGTAGTTCTGCGGGAGGATTGCGGAGAAACTCTTCGTTACTGGCTAAAATCATCGCATTATAGGCCCGCACCGCCGCCAGCAATTTAGCTGGAACTACCTTCTTATCTTTGGTCAGTTTCTCTAAGCTGGCCAATAAGTCTTGAATAACATTTAATGGCGGTGCGCCGGGGGCTGAGTAAAGAGCGGCGGTGACAGCATTGATATTATTACCCGCCTGTGCATCCCCTGTTAAGATGCTCAGTAGCAATTGCTGAATGGCTGGGGGAATCGGGGTACCCGTGGGGGAGGTTAAATTATTATCAGCTAACAGAATATTCAGAGAAGCAGCCGCCTGATTAACAGCGATTTGAGCCGGTTCTCCCCCCTGAAATCCCGTTACCGTCCTGGTGCGGGGGAAAGTTTGACCGGCAAAATCACCGGTGGAAAGAATTGGCCCAGTGGCATCGGATTGGTTGCCGGTTTGCGCCATAACGGGAGAGACTAGGGCATTGGTCAGCAAAACCGCCGCCACTAGGGAAACTTGCCAATTAGTCAACCATTTCATCAACATGGTCTTAATCCTCATTCAAAAAGCTAAATTAGACAATCTAAAAACTGACTAACGGGGGAAAAAGTAATTGTAGCCGATACTCATGACGAAGCGAGCGCCGTTCCCGGCATTGCCCGTTAAATCAGCACCGGCAAGGTTAACCGTCAAGGGGATGTTCTGGAAAGGAATCAGGGAAATACCTGCGTTTAAATCTTGACCCGACCATTCGACAATGGCCGAGACCGGTTCAACAATTCTTAAACCAGCACTAGCAAAGACACCGAGGGAATTTACCCCATCTTCGATGGCTCCTTCCGAGCGAAAACGACCACCACCAACACCCAAAGAGAGCGTCAATTGACTAAAGGGTTCTTTCGTTGTTTCTGTGAACTGAAAAAATTTGCTCACCACCCCGTAGATACTGCTACCGGCATCTGTCCCACCCCAGTTAATAGCATTTTCAAATCCTAGGGCGACAGCAAAACCTTCTGGCAGAGAACGGTGAATTTTAAAGCTAAAACTACCCCGTCCGGCATTATCACCAAAAAGGCTCAAAATCGCCATAGTTACATCCAAACCGACAATTTTCTGGGGTTCTCCTAAACCGACCCCTAGGGCTAACCCACCATCTGCTTGATTGGTAAAACGGGTTCTCGACTGGAAAGCGAAACCACCGAAAATCTGCCCAAAATTCGCTCCAAAACCGATGGGAATAGAAATACTGGCACTAGGAGCAACCACAAATTCCGCCAGTTTCGCAGAAAGGGTTTTCGGTTCCTCAATCAGAAACTCTTGACGTAAACGCTGCAATTCGGGAGAAACATTGGTATCAACGGGGGTGGATGCTTGCGCTTGCCATTTTTTGACTTCTGGCGAGTTATTACCCCCTGCTGGTAAAAGCTGACTCGCTTGCGTTGTCCCTAGATTCGCCTTCCATTCTTCTAGGGTTGAAATTGTCCCAGTCTTTTCTGTTGCTAGAGTATCGAGGGAAGATTTCTCTAGTTTATTTTCTAAGGATAAGGGCAGATTACTGTCGGCTAATCCCTCTGTTGTCGAGAAGGAATTGGTTGTAATAATTCTTTCTGTAATCTCTAATTCTACGGGGGAATTAATGGTAATTTTTTCCTGGGATACCCGAATAGAAGCAGCGTCAATGTCTAAGGGGGAAGGAAGGGCCTTCACCCCATCGCAAAGTATGGCTGTCCCCACACAGGATGTGATGAAAATTCCTCCAGAAAATATGTGTCTCATCTGGCTGTTTCTTTTGGCTTTTTTTAACAACACTTCCAGCTTTCCTCACAGACGAAATTAATTTGCAAGAATTGTAACTGATTTATTCTTAGATAGCAAATTATCAAAGTTGCGGTCTCTGTATGATAATCATTGCTTATCATTGGTGTGAGTCTTGCTAGGCAAGGCTTTGAAGACTATCTTTCTGGAAAGAAAATTCTCCCTACAGAAACGAGAAGAACCATCTTTCCTTTACTGGTGTCTGCAATTGTCAATTCACCTCCTTCTATCGTCCTTACTGCAACTATGGTTGAAAAATTTCCTTGATTCTTTTTGGCCCCAGTCTGCCTAAATGAAGTGTAAAAAATTTAGGGACTTGCGTGAGAATAATATCCCAATCGAGCGGAGGGCGCAAGCTTTGCGCCCCTACAGTAACGGATTTTCTCCACAATGTAGGGGCGAACTGCGTTCGCCCAAAAGGTACATTATCAAAGCGCAAGTCCCTTACGACCTCTATTCTTGGCTTCGATGATTGTGCTGCGTCTCTGTTCAGGAATCCAATAGGCGGATTATATTGCTAGAACTAAAAAAAGCGGGTTGAACCCCGCTTTTAATCAAAAACTAAGCCAACTTAAAGGCATCTCGCCAACACCAGCGCAACAGGGTAAAAGCTATCAAACCTTTAACCACTTCTAGAAACCAATAACCAATCTGCAAAGACATCATTTCTCCCGACATTCCCGACGCGGTAACGGGGGCCAGTAAACCCATAGCGCTCAGATTGGGAGTGAGAAAATAGGTGTAAATTAGGGTGATTACTAAGAGAACACCGGCGAATAGAAGCGATCGATGTTCGGGGAGATGGATTAAGGTATGATAGCGGTGGAAGACAACAAAGCTACACAGCACAATCGCCGCACAAACTAATTCCAGATGGTTAAAAATGCCAAATAGCAAGTAACCGGCACTGGCAAAGCCATTTTGTGTCATCATGCCAGCTACGGATAAGCTGGGGATAATGATTAAATCTATGACGAAACTGGCACTTAACCAGAAACCAAGAACAACCATGGCTAGGGTTGTCCAATTAAACCAAGACCGATAACGCTCAACAAAAGTTTTCATTAGGCTTGCTCCTCCTTGCCTTTCTAACTTAATTGTAAAGAGCGTTCGCCAAAATTTTGGCAAGTTTTTTGCTAATTCTTAGCAATTCTTATCAATTCTTATCAATTCTTAGGAGAGCAACCAAACAATACCGCTCTTACTTCTAGATTTGGCTACCCGCTCGGGGCGTAATTGTAAAGATTTATCAACAAGTGTTTATAAAAACCTTTAAATACTGACCAAGGTGACGATTCTAGACTTACCCTGAGATAATAACTGACTATCTACGGGTTTACTGTTATGGATAAGGATTTTCGTAACTATCGCATGGTTTGCACTCTCACCTTTGGAGATATTTACGGACAAATAATCGTTTGGTTAATCGTTATTTTTCTTACTCTCGCTTCCACTCTAGCTCTTTGGAGTAGCACTAGACAAATTTTCGCCCTCGCTACCGTGGGGTTAGTCGTCGTCCTCTCTTTGCCTTTTTTACTCTTTGCTTTCGTTACTACCCTCCTCAATCATATTGAATTCGTTCCCATCGAAGCGGAAACCAACATTCGTCGTGGTCCTGTCCCCGGAGTTAGCGGCAGCCGTGTACCTGCAGCCAGCTAAATCCGACCAAATCCCCAATCAATAATCTAGAGACGTTGTCAGCAACGTCTCTAGCAGTTTTTGCCCTTGTTTGCGTCGGGGTTTCTCGTTCTAGATTTTTGTAAATTTTTGTAAATTTAACTTGTTTTAAAACACTTTTTCTGATAGAGATTATCCAAAGAAAAATAGATGAAGCAGAGAAATTGTCAAGAGAATAATCTTGTTTGCTGCCTGATCCCGGTCAATGATAAATTTTTAAATACCTAGTCTTTTACATTTTCCCAACTCTCGGAGTGATCCCCGATGTTAAAAAATCTCTTTGGTGGCAAAAAATCTGACTTTTACCTAGAACTAAAAGAAACTGATGGTGAACAAAAAGCGACAGCAACCACGGCAGCAGCCGCCCCTGTTGTGGAAGCGCCCGCCGCTGCTGTGGAGTCTGCTGCCGCCCCTGTAGCCGAGAAAAAAGCCCAAAAAACTTCTATCAAGAAAGAAAAGCAAGTAAAAGAAACTCCCGCCGCTCCTGTGAGCGCACCGGCACCCGTAGCCGCTACTAACGGTAAAGTAGAGCCGCAAGAGGTGGAATTTGCGACAAAATACTTGATTACTCCTAGTCTGTCTCGCCGTCGCCCCGGTCCAAGTTTGAATGGTTTCAAAGACATGGCACGCAAGGCGAAACTACCTGCTAACCGCGGCTAAATCCCCCAGATTGCTTTCTCAACAAAAAAAAAGGAGAGCTTTCTTTGACTCTCCTTTTTCATCAGGGTGCATCTACTGACTCAAGTTTAGCAGAGAGTTTTTTTAAGGTTGGTTATTTAGGTTACTCCCCAGAGTATTTTGGGGATAATTATTGCCTGTCTTTTTGGGTAACTTTTAAAACCTAGGACTAGACCGAACTGATCAAAGCGGTGATCACCACTATCCCGATCTGTTTCCGGTTTTTCAATTCTCCGACTTTTTCGGCGAGATCGGTGGTTTTCCCCGCCGCGTTCGCCATAACTTTAACTCGAGCTGCTTGCAGCTTAGACCCTCTATCTTTCCGTCTAGGGTTCAGATATCGCCTTTAATTTCCGACTGCCCTAACTCTAAATTCTTCTGTCCGTTTTCCAAGGTAATTAGTCGGTTTTTGATCGCCTTCTGTCCGTTGGCAATATTAGTATGCTCGTTTAATCCCCTCTCCTAAGAATGATCAGGAGTGGCAAAATAAAAATCTTCTCCTAGTTTCTGACTCAACTCTTGATGTCCACAAAATTCTTTGACCTTGTCACAAGTAAAGGTTTTTCTTTTGTCAGGAGTAATCGGTCATTTATTTTGATTGGGGCTGCTAATTAGGCAGCCGATAAGAACTCTTGATCGCTGATAATCAGGATTATTTCCTAACTTTTAACTGCTGACATCTGCCGTATTTCTAAATACACTAATAAAGCGTTAATATCAGCAGGATTGACTCCGCCAATTCGCGAGGCTTGGCCGATGGTGGCGGGTTTAATTTTTGTTAATTTTTCCCGGGATTCCATTGACAAAGTTTCGATTTTCATGTAGTCAATATCGGGGGATAAATGACGGTTACTGTGGCGACTAATTTGGTCGATTTGATTTTGTTGTCGCTTTAAATAACCGGAATATTTAATCTCAATTTCTACCCCTTCTCTTTCGGCTAAATTTATATCAGGATTACCTAAACCATAGCGATCAAGATCGAGATAATGGAAGCTAGGACGACGCAGTAAATCCGCTAAAGAGAGAGAACCTTTAATTTTTTGTTCCGTATCCTTAACGATGGCAATTGCCACCTGATCCCGTTCTTTAATTCTGGTTTCGTGTAGGCGTTCTTTTTCAGCGATAATATTAGTCTGTTTCGTTTGGAATAATTGCCAACGCCGGTCATCAATTAAACCAATTTCTCGCCCTAAAGGTGTTAATCTTTGATCGGCATTATCCGATCGCAATACTAAGCGATATTCGGAACGACTGGTTAACATTCGATAGGGTTCCCGCAGATCCTTAGTACACAAATCATCGACCAAAGTTCCTAGATAACTTTCCTCCCGGGGAAAAACAATTAACTCTTTTCCTAAAGCAAACCGGGCCGCATTAATCCCCGCCACCAGTCCTTGGGCCGCCGCTTCTTCATAACCGGTTGTCCCGTTAATTTGTCCCGCACAAAATAACCCCTCAATCTTCTTCGTCATCAGGGTTGGATAACACTGAGTTGCCGGTAAATAATCGTATTCCACTGCATAGGCAGCCCGCAACATTACACAGTTTTCTAAACCGGGTAAAGTCCGCAGCATTGCTAATTGAACATTTTCCGGCAGTCCCGTTGAAAAGCCTTGGATATAAAGTTCGGGAATATCGCGCCCTTCCGGTTCAATAAAAATTTGATGACTTTCTTTATCGGCAAAACGGACGATTTTATCCTCAATACTAGGACAATAACGCGGTCCTTTGGAGTCAATAAAACCGCCATAAATGGGGGATAAATGTAAATTATCTCTGATTAATTGATGAGTGGCCGCCGTGGTGCGGGTGAGATGACAGTTCATTTGTTCCCGTTCGATCCACACCTCTGGATCAAAACTAAACCAACGTACCTCGTCATCGGGCGGTTGCGGTTCCATGCGGGAGTAATCCACCGAACGCTTATCCACACGGGCAGGAGTGCCAGTTTTTAGGCGACCGGTCTCGAATCCGAGACGATTTAGGGTTTCTGTTAAACCCACCGCCGCAAATTCGCCCGCCCGTCCGGCGGCCATAGACTTGCCGCCAATCCAGATTTTACCGCCTAAAAAAGTGCCAGTGGTTAAAATGACGGCTTTAGCGGCGAAACAAGTGCCGAAATAGGTTTCTACCCCTAAAACTTGCTCATTTGCCCCTAAAATCAGGTCTGTGGCCATGCCTTCCCGAATAACCAGATTTGCTTGGGTTTCGACGATACCTTTCATCACCGCCGCGTATTCCCGTTTATCGGTTTGGGCGCGTAGGGCCCAGACTGCCGGTCCGCGAGAGGCATTAAGAACCCGTTTTTGCAGATAGGTGCGGTCGGCCATTTTGCCAATTTCGCCGCCTAAAGCGTCCACTTCGTGGGTTAATTGGGATTTAGCCGGACCACCGACGGCGGGGTTACAGGGTTGCCAAGCGATTTTATCGAGATTAAGGGTGAGGAGAAGGGTACGACAACCGAGACGGGCGCAAGCTAGGGCCGCTTCACAGCCGGAATGGCCCGCCCCGACGACGATGACATCAAATTCATCTTGAAAGTCTGCGGCTGAGGAGAAAGTCATACTCGATCGAGGGGAAAATTAATTAATCAGGCTAATATTCTAGCAATTTTTCTGAGTTTTCCCCCCAATGTAATACAAGAATACTAACTAGGTTTTGCTGAATAAATGTGAAATATAGACGAGGTAAGAGGTTTGGGGGCCTATTTGGCGAAGCAGCTGCAAGATTTTCAAGCTAGTGGCTCAACAACCTTGCATCTTGAGCGGCGATCGCCTACTGTAGGGGCGAAGCATTCGGGCATAACCTATTACTGAAACCGTAGATTTTTTATCCGAATGCTTCGCCTCTACTTTTTCAGCTTCGGCTAATCTAAGAATAAGTGGTTTAAATACGTCTCAGCTTAGGAGGTCTTTGGGTGTAATTAACTCGTAACGCTCGAAGGGTTGATGAATCCAAGGATTATCGGGGTAATATTCCACATAATAGTCAGGTTTGATTCTTGATGCCGCTTTGTACCAGATCACCGCAGTTTTGATATTGGTAATCCCGTATTTTTCCCGTAACAAAATCGAGGTTTTTTGGAGAGTGATTCCCGAATCGACTAAATCATCCACTAATAACAGGGGACTCTTTAATTGGGACTCGATCATGGCTAAATTCGAGGAAATAGTTAATTCTCCCCGAATTTGATGATTTTGCCCCCCGTAGGAAGCAGCATAGAGAATGGCTAGGGGTTGACGAAAAAGACGACAGAGAATGTCACCGACGCGCAATCCTCCCTTAGCTAAACAGACAATCTGAGCAAATTGCCAACCAGAACGATCGATTTTTACCGCTAATTTTTCGATCAGACGATGGTATTCATCCCAAGAAACATAGACATCGGCCATATTTTCGATTCCCGATTGAGAATTACTTATTTTCCGCAGGTCGATCACTACTCCAGACCCACCAAACTCGATCGCATTGACAATGATAGAATTCCTGCCATTTACGTCGAGAATCTTCTCCTAAAACGGGAGCGCGGCGATTGATCCAAACGGCCTGAGCTTCTTTAGCTTTTGCCCCACAGTAAGGACAACAAAAATTGTAGGCGTGAACAGCATTCTCTGTCCAGTCAGGGGGAAAGGGACTAAAAGCATCCATAATCTCTAAAATATAAGAGTAATAACTAGAAAAACTGGGTCAATAGACAATCTCCTTGTTTACTTTATCACTAAAAAAATATGGCTAGAGGGGATCAAATATACGCCTATCGGGAATTGCTCAATCTTCAGGGTGTTTATGCCCATCATGGCATCGATTGCGGTGATGGTAGCGTCATTCATTACCGAAAACCGAGCGAGATTGTGGAACGAACTTCCCTAGAAACTTTTGCTAGGGGCGGTAAAATCTATGTGGTGCGCCATGTAGAGGTGGGATTTTCCTTTATCCCCGATGTGGTGGTAGAAAGGGCGCTAAGTCGTCTGGGGGAGCAGAAATATAATCTTCTTTTTAACAACTGCGAACATTTTGCCACTTGGTGTAAGACCGGTATTAGCAAAAGTCAACAGATAGAAGAATTTATCCCGATTATTACCCATTTACAAGCGGTGGGACTCTACGAACCTCTGAAAAAATCCCTCATCGGAGCCGACCCCAACAATGCCCAAACCCTATTAAAAGGGGCTTTAAGCAATCTTAAGGTGAGTTGGGATGAAATTCAACCCCAGTACAAAAAAGCCATTCAAGAAGCAGAAACATGGAATCGAGTAGCGATCGAAGCTTTAAGCAGAAATCGCGATGATTTAGCCCGGGAAGCCCTGAAACGCAAGGTAGAAGCCAAAAAACAGGCAAAACGCCATCAGGAACAATTGGATCAAATAGCGGCCATGACCGAAAATGTTCTTAAAAGTCTGGTGATTGCTAACGGTTAGTCTGGATGTCAGTAGGGTTGGCTGAATAAATCTAAAAACCTTGTTGGATAGGGTTTTTAGACTTGTTTTCCCTCAAAAAGTGCCGACCTTTGGAGTGATTGGGGGGAAAATTCAGGTACTTTTTCCCTGAAAATTAGGTAATTGACCCCCTGAAAATGGGTAAAACCCCACACCCCACACCCCACACCCCACACCCTGCCCCCAGGAAAAGCTTTTTCAGCAAACCCTAAGTAAACTGTTCAGTATCTAACCATCTGCCGATTGCCTCGGTTGATTCCTATTCAAATCAGGTAATTTTAGTTGTTCGCCATGGAAATCTGGATTATTTTACGTTTTTCAATCGCCGCTGCCATTATCGCTTTAGTTTGCTGGTCTTTAACCAGTGCCGTGCGCGATAGTTGGCAAGTTGCCCGACGGATGCACTCTATCCCTTGCTCCCACTGCCGCTACTTTACCAACGATTATCGCCTCAAATGTAGTGTACAACCCAGGAGCGCCAACACCGAACAAGCGATCGACTGTGGCGATTATTTTCCCGATGCCTAGTTTGCCATAATACCGAAAAGCTTTTCGAGATGGTGCGAAATTTGCTAGTCTAGGCTAAATAGGTCTGAAATAGTATAGAAACGTGGATACAATTATTGGTCGGGGCAAAACAGCCCGTAGAGCTTACGGTATCGATGAAATCGCACTTGTACCCGGAGTGCGAACCCTCGATCCTAGTTTAGCCGATACCCGTTGGTCTCTCGGCAATATCGAGCGGGAAATCCCGATTATCGCCAGCGCTATGGATGGGGTGGTGGATACTAAAATGGCCGTCCTTCTCTCCGAGTTGGGGGCGCTAGGGGTACTAAACCTCGAAGGTATTCAAACTCGTTACGAGGATCCTAACCCGATTCTTGATCGCATTACCGCAGTCGGCAAAGCAGAATTCGTCGGTTTAATGCAGGAACTCTACGCAGAACCGATTAAACCGCAACTAATCGAGCTTCGTATCCAAGAAATTCAAGAAAAAGGCGGTATTGCGGCAGTTAGCCTCACCCCTGCCGGTGCCGTCAAATACGGTGCTATTGTTGCCCAAGCAGCGGCCGATATTCTCTTTGTCCAAGCAACCGTCGTTTCCACTGCCCATTTATCCCCGGAAGCTATCACCCCCCTCGATTTAGTGCAATTGTGCCAAGAAATGCCCATTCCCGTGGTTTTGGGCAATTGCGTCACCTACGAAGTCGCCCTTAACCTGATGAAAACCGGGGCAGCCGGGGTTTTAGTCGGTATCGGTCCGGGGGCTGCCTGTACTTCTCGCGGCGTTTTAGGAGTGGGAGTTCCCCAGGCCACTGCTGTGGCCGATTGTGCCGCCGCTAGGGACGATTTTTTCCGAGAAACCGGTAAATACGTCCCCGTTATTGCCGATGGCGGCATTATTACCGGCGGTGATATCTGCAAATGTATCGCCTGTGGCGCCGATGCGGTGATGATTGGTTCTCCCATTGCCCGGTCCGTGGAGGCCCCCGGCCGCGGTTTTCACTGGGGTATGGCCACACCTAGTCCGGTTCTACCCCGGGGAACCAGGATTAGTGTGGGCAGTACGGGAACTATTGCCGAAATCCTCGTAGGACCAGCAAAATTAGATGATGGTACTCATAACCTCCTAGGGGCGCTGAAAACCAGTATGGGGACTTTAGGTGCTAAGAACTTAAAGGAAATGCAACAGGTGGAAGTGGTGATTGCCCCCTCGCTGCTGACGGAGGGTAAAGTCTATCAAAAGGCCCAGCATTTAGGTATGGGTAAATAAAAGTTATCAGTGAACAGTGATCGGTTATCATCAGTGTTAAGTTTTTGATTTGTGCTGGAGATGGGTTTTTTGCTTGGTATGACCATCCCCTTCAGGTTCGGTTCTACCGACTGCCACTATCTCAAAAAACTGTTAAATTGGAAGAACCAAAAGGATAGTTTATAAAAAAATTGAGTTAAGGAGATCAAAGGTGTATAGAGAAAACGATCGCCCTCACAATTTATTCGGTACCGATAGTGAATTTTCCGAGAGTTTGTGGCAGTATGTCCAGACCTTAAGTCCCGAAACAATCGCCCAACTCTCGAAACCAGAATCCCAAGAGGTTTTTCAAGTGATGGAACGCAACATTATCGGACTTTTGGGCAACCTTCCTTCCGAACATTTCGGTGTCACTATCAGTACCAGTCGCGAACATCTGGGCCGGTTATTGGCCTCGGCAATGATGAGTGGTTACTTTCTCCGCAATGCTGAACAGAGAATGAATTTTGAAAAATCCCTCGCTAGTCTCCAGAGCGGTTTCAGCGATTTTTAAAGTTGAGCGGTAGTTAGTTTGAAAGGGAAAAAGAGGCAATCAGTAATCAGCTATCAGTTGTCCATTTTTAGTTGTCTTTTATTGCATTAGTTAGCCATATAACTTTTATCTGACTGATAACTGATAACTGATAAGTAGGTAGGCGTTAAAAATTATCAGATGCCCCCTTATCAAGGTGGATCCCCCCGCCTATCGGCACCCCCCTTATCAAGGGGGGCAGGGGGGATCGAACCTAAAATCCATTTTTAATTTAATTATAACCAGCTACTTAACTGATAACTGATTAAAGACAGTTTTGCTGCCAGAGTAGCTCTTTTTCGATTCCTTGTTTTTCTCCGGGGGGTACAGTCCTTTCCCGCATAATATAAAGTTGCAGGGATTTAATCTGTTGATCACTACCGTGCTGCTGATTCCAGTTTTGACAGAGATAATGACCAAACTCTCCATAAACTGACCGACCGATAGCTCGATTAAGATTAATAAAATATTGTCGCCACTGCATGGTTTTATACAAACGATTGCGATCGCTATCCGTGGGTTTATCCCAAATTACCGGCTGTCCTTCTCTAAATAAATCTACCGTGGAACCATCGACTAATTGACTGACTGCCACAAACCAAGCATCATCTCGGGGAGGACCAGGGGCAAAAATACTCCAATATTGGTCTAAACGGGTAACTCTTGCCAGAATATCAATTGTATTAAAAGTACGACGGGTGAGCAAGCGATCGAGGGATTGAACTAAAGGTGTATTTAAATCACCCCTATCGACCGATTGCCGGACAAAACTGCGTAAATTCCAGATACTGGTCAACAATAAGAAGAAAATTACCAAAATATTTAAGGGTAAAGAGGATTTAATCGTCAGGGGACAAAACTTGAGAGGTTTAGTGAAATTGCCCATAAAACGACGATGGGAGGCAATCCACTCATAAATTCTCGTTCCTAGGGTCATGAGGGGCGGTAAACGCAAAATTGGGGCTAAAAACCAGAAAATCGGCGAAAGACTGACAATATAAACCAATGCTGACCATTTAAACCAGCGTTTTCCCTGCCAATCTTCCACTACCCAAGAATTTTGGGCTACCATATCCTCGTATATTGAGGGGTTATCTTGCGCGACTAACAGGGGAGTGCCAGGTAAAATGAGAAAAGTGCGGAGAAGATGAACAACTTTTTTGCAAAATCCACAATCTCGATCGTAATTAATCCTTAAACCTTCTCTTTCTGGGGTTATCATCCGTTTTTGTCCCCAATCCCAGACAAGACTAGGTATGATCGGCAACCAATGGGTGACACTCAAAAACGGGAAAATTCCCAGATGAAAACTGAGAGCAAAACCGATATGTAAAAGAATAAACGAGAGAATAGCGACTATTTTAAAGAAACTATTGCGAAAGGGAATAAAAATTAGCAGTGGACCCACCCATTCAAAGATTAACGCTGAAAAGGTCAGGATTTTTAGTAATTGTTGCGGTAAAGATAGTAAGAAACCAGCAAAAGCAGTACCGTATTGATCGTAACTGAGAGAGTAATAAACGGCCGTACCATCGGGCCACCAAGTCTCACTTTTGGTTTTAAAGGCCGCTGACCACATATAGATGTAACACACCTGTATCATAAAAGCCACCGTGGCAGCCGAAACTACGCGCTTGGGTAAGGGGTTGGGATTGGTGTTTAAGGCACTTTCCACGGAATAACAGGCACCGAGGGGTAAAAACATCGCCCAGAATAATACTGCCCGGATTACGTCATCGGCGGCAAATAGTAACAGGGGGTTGCGATGATGTAAAGAGACGATTAGCGCCCAAGTGGCGATCGTGGCTAAACGGGTATGATAGCCAATTAAGAGCAATAATGCGATCGCTATAGCGACAATAAACAGGATACTCTGCACCAGCACCGAGTCACTGAGAGCAAAAATAGACCAGTAAAAAGGACTAGCAGAGACTTTTGATAAGCTTCCTAGAGGTAAAACCCCTAATTCGCTGTAATGGGCAGTTACTTGGCTAAAACGAACTGATAAATCGACTAAAACCACTAACGCCAAGGCAATGCGAAATAAAGCCAGCGATCGCAGGTCAAACCCGAAAATCTCTGCCAGTCTTTGTCTAAATGATTTTGCCATTATCGCCATAGGATGATGATTCCCTCCACTTTTTCAATAAACCTACTTTATAGCAAGTAAAAAGGCCAAAGGCAAAAGAAAGCTGTATTCTCCGAGTCAGTATTCAGGAGATTATTTTTATTTATTCTTCTCTCCCATCTCCCATCTCCCTCATAGGTATAGGTTTTTTACATTAGAACTCTTGCGAATTAATTATATGTCATAATTATAGGTTAACTAATTTTTTTTTTGGAAAATTAGTTAGTACATTTCTTCTGAATGAAAACCTGAAGTTTTGCTTTTAACTCAAAACTCTTTAGATATGCTTTAATTTGGTTGTCAAAACATCTTTATTTAAGCATCACAAACTTTATCAATTATAAAAATTGAGAATAAATTCTCCTTGACTTGATTAATGTTTGGCAACTTTTAAGAAGCTGCTACACCTAACTCACACTTACAAACAGCCGCCAACAGGTTAGGGACTTGCGCTTTGATAATGTACCTTTTGGGCGAACGCAGTTCGCCCCTACATTGTGAACAAAATCCGTCACTGAGTTAAAAAGGAAAATTGAGGTAGAATAAATGAGTGTTATCCTGTTAGAATCGAAACTACAGCATCGATCAAGGAGTGAAACAAATATGCCGGCGGGCTATGAAGAAAATCCCAGAATGCCCCTAGATAAAGTTATTTTTGTTATTGCTTGCATCTATCTAGGTTGGGTGGTGGCATGGCTAATCAGTCAAAAAAATGCCCCCATCTCTCAAAATGGCACGATTTCCCAGGAAGATAAAAAATTTATTGCCTATCTGCAATCATCCCTTGCTATTATTGATCGCCAAAGTCAAACTTCATCCCCCGATCCCAATCCTGCTGCCAAAAATAACCCTTCTCCAGTAGTGCCAGTTCTACCAGCACCACCCGCTAATTTACCGGTTAATAATACTCCCCAGATCATAGAAAGAATTTACGTTCCTGTTTATCCCCAAACCCCTGAAACTACTGCCAAACTTGTCCCAGTTACACCCTCAAGTCCCGACATTGCTGCACCACCATTACCGGCTGCCCCCGAGGTGAAACCGCCGGTGGCAGCGGTTATTCCTACCAATAATCAGGTGAAAAATACCCTGGTGGGGGTGATGGATTTAGGCGATCGATCTACAGCTTTATTTGATAATAAGGGCATAACTACCCGTATTTCTCCGGGGGAATTTGTCAACGGTTGGACTTTAGTGGAAGTTGGCAATCAACAGGTTATTTTGTCTCGCAATGGCCAAACAAAAGTCCTAGAAGTGGGACAATCTTTTTAGGTTAAACGACGGATAAATTCCAAGGGTAAACCGTCTGTATCGGCAATAAAGGTGACTTCATAGACATGATCGCCGATCATCTGTTGTTGGGGGGGCAAAAGAATATTTAAAGGTTGATATAAATTGGCATCCTCTTGATGGGCTTGCTGAAAGTTATTTGTTAATTTTTCTAACCATTCTGGTAAATTGCTGACATTTTCTGTTAGGTCAAAAGACAAGTGATAATAACCCACATAATGCTGATCACCAAAGGCATCGGGTGCGGGTTTCGGTTGGGGAATTTGGATTAATTCGATGCGTCCGTTTAACCCGATGAGCCAACAGGCCAAAGTATAACCCGTAGTGAATCTTTCCTCTAGGGTAAAACCGAGAAGTTGGTAAAAAGCGATCGCCCGATGGATATTAGCCGTCCGAATAGAAGCATGGTGCATTTTCAGTGATCAGTAATCAGTCAAAAAGACGAAAATAGGGATAACGTTTGGGAACCCCCGGTTCTTTTTCCAGATCAAAGTTAATTACATCCCAACAGGGTTCATCGGGGGCATCGGGACTAAATTCTACTGGTAAACCGTAGAGACGGGGAATAGCGGCTTCACCCGGTTCATTACCGCGCCAAGTGGTGTTACGTTCTAGGTAGGAACTAACTAAATCGCGATAACGGTTGGCAATAATTACTTTAGTCGCTTTAAATCCTTGGGTATAGAGGCGATCGAGTGCTTCGTGAATCTCAAAACGAATACCATCCGGGTGAGTGTGTTGACGATACCACTCACCATTCCAGAGTCGCCAATGCCGTCCTGACTGCAAGTGAACCAACTCACCCGTTTTGGGATCGGCTTCAAAAGCCCCATGGCGCGGACACAAATAGGTATCCGTCAAAGTGAGGGCGGGGATTAGCTGCCGACAGTGAGGACAATGGATATCGGGGCCAAAAACAGGGTATTGTAAACTTGCATTGATCATGGAAGAACCTAAACTAAAAATTGTTATCTTTGTACCAATAATCCTATATATATTATACCCAACCAAATTGGACGGGTATTCTCTTTCGACTTTAGTGCAGATCCTCCCATGTCTTTAGATAACTTAAGATCAACTTCTAATTTCTGGCCGATTGTCGATGTCAGTCAAGCGGCTTTTATCGCCCCTAATGCCACGGTAATAGGCGATATTTCCCTAGCTGTGGGGGTGAGTGTTTGGTATGGGGCGGTATTGCGTGCCGACGTGGAACGCATCGAAATTGGGTCCTATACTAATATCCAAGATGGGGCGATCCTACACGGAGATCCAGGCAAAATTACTATCCTTGAAGATTACGTTACCATCGGGCATCGGGCGGTAATTCACGCAGCCCATATTGAACGCGGTTGTTTAATCGGCATTGGGGCAGTGATTCTCGATGGTGTGCGCGTCGGGGCGGGTAGTATTGTCGGGGCGGGTAGTATTGTGACAAAAGATATACCACCGCGATCTTTAGTGGTGGGTATTCCCGCTAAACGCGTCCGGGAAGTGTCGTCACAGGAGGCTCAAGAGTTGATTGAACACGCCGAGCGTTATGCTAAACTTGCCCTCGTTCATGGGGGAAAAGGTACTGATACTGGATTCCCAAAAGGGGCGGTTTAGGGTATAAATATAAAATGAGAATCAAGTAACAATCTTTTAAGCACTGACCGAGGAGAAGGAAATCTATGGACTGGAGAGTGTTAATCGTTTTAACCCCTTTGCTTATTGCTGGTGGCTGGGCTTTCTTCAATATCGGCGCTGCCGCTATTAGACAAGCTCAACAGTTTCTCAGCAAACAAAGTTAATAAAAGTTTATAATTTTTAGTAAAACCGATCCCCTAGGCGATCGGTTTTTAATTTTTTCTTATCCAGCGATCGCTGATTGGGGTGTAGGGTGTAGGGTGTAGGGTGTAGGGTGTAGGGTGTAGGGTGTGGGGTGTAGGG